>NZ_RJNJ01000008.1:0-99416 GCF_003943825.1 Streptococcus oralis | reverse complement strand
TCGCTGGGTAGCTATGTAGGGAAGGGATAAACGCTGAAAGCATCTAAGTGTGAAACCCACCTCAAGATGAGATTTCCCATGATTTTATATCAGTAAGAGCCCTGAGAGATGATCAGGTAGATAGGTTAGAAGTGGAAGTGTGGCGACACATGTAGCGGACTAATACTAATAGCTCGAGGACTTATCCAAAGTAACTGAGAATACGAAGTGTGAGGTTTTCTTGGTATTTGATAGATATTCAATTTTGAGNAGGTATTACTCAGAGTTAAGTGACGATAGCCTAGGAGATACACCTGTACCCATGCCGAACACAGCAGTTAAGCCCTAGAACGCCGGAAGTAGTTGGGGGTTGCCCCCTGTGAGATATGGAAGTCGCTTAGCTCGAGGGAGTTTAGCTCAGCTGGGAGAGCATCTGCCTTACAAGCAGAGGGTCAGCGGTTCGATCCCGTTAACTCCCATAGGTCCCGTAGTGTAGCGGTTATCACGTCGCCCTGTCACGGCGAAGATCGCGGGTTCGATTCCCGTCGGGACCGTTTAAGATAACGGAAGTTATTTTAGACTCGTTAGCTCAGTTGGTAGAGCAATTGACTTTTAATCAATGGGTCACTGGTTCGAGCCCAGTACGGGTCATATTTGCGGGTTTGGCGGAATTGGCAGACGCACCAGATTTAGGATCTGGCGCTTAACGGCGTGGGGGTTCAAGTCCCTTAACCCGCATAATAGAAAGTAGCCGGCTTAGCTCAGTTGGTAGAGCATCTGATTTGTAATCAGAGGGTCGCGTGTTCAAGTCATGTAGCAACTGGCAGACGCACAGGACTTAAAATCCTGCGATTGGTAACGATCGTACCGGTTCGATTCCGGTCCTCGGCATATAATGATGAGCACCCTTAGCTCAACTGGATAGAGTACCTGACTACGAATCAGGCGGTTAGAGGTTCGACTCCTCTAGGGTGCATTTTTTTATTTAACGCGGGAAGTAGCTCAGCTTGGTAGAGTACTTGGTTTGGGACCAAGGTGTCGCAGGTTCGAATCCTGTCTTCCCGATTGATTACGAGGATACTTAAAGGTATCTTTTTTTATTTACTAAGGAGATTCTGAGAGTCTTCTTTTTTGTTTACGGAACAAATTTGTGTAAACTAGCAGTGCTTAAGGAATGGTACTAGTCATATATTTTCTTTAATTATGGTAAAATAGTAAGAGAATAATGTGAGGAAAATGAATGTCAAGTAAGTTTGAAATTTTAATGAATCAACTAGGAATTTCTGATCAATTGAGACGGGATCCTGCTCTTGTTGATGCCAGAATTGAGCGTGTTGTGGTTCATAAAATTAGTAAGATTTGGGAATTTCATTTTGTCTTTTCTAATATTTTACCGATTGAAATCTTTTTAGAGTTAAAGAAAAGGCTTAGTGAAGAATTTTCTAAGACAGGGAATCGAGCTGTTTTCGAAATCAAGGTTCTCTCTCTAGAATTTTCAAATGAACTCTTACAAGCCTACTATAGAGAGGCTTTTTCTGAAGGTCCGTGTGCAAGTCAAGGGTTTAAATCTCTTTACCAGAACTTGCAAGTTCGTGCGGAGGGAAATCAACTCATTATTGAAGGTTCAGAGGCGATTGATAAGGAGCACTTTAAGATGAATCATCTTCCTAATTTGGCAAAGCAACTCGAAAAGTTTGGTTTTCCAGCTTTTGTATGTCAAATAGAAAAGAATGATGCTCTTACACAAGAGCAGGAGGAAGCCTTCCATACCGAGAATGAACAAATCGTTCAGGCTGCCAATGAGGAAGCGCTCCGGGCTATGGAGCAACTGGAACAAATGGCTCCTCCTCCAGTAGAAGAGAAGCCAGCCTTTGATTTTCACGCTAAAAAGGCTGCGGTCAAGCCTAAACTAGATAAGGCTGAAGTTACCCAGATGATCGACGTGACGACTGAGGAAAATCGCCTGGTCTTTGAAGGGGTCGTTTTTGATGTGGAGCATAAGGTGACCAGAACTGGTCGCGTTTTGATCAATTTTAAAATGACGGATTATACTTCAAGTTTTTCAATGCAAAAATGGGTTAAGAATGAGGAAGAGGCTCAGAAGTTTGACATCATTAAGAAGAATTCTTGGCTCCGAGTTCGTGGGAATGTGGAGATGAATAACTTCACACGTGATTTGACCATGAACGTCCAGGATGTGCAGGAAGTTGTTCACTATGAGCGGAAGGATTTGATGCCAGAAGGTGAGCGTCGGGTTGAGTTTCATGCTCATACCAACATGTCGACCATGGATGCTTTACCAGAGGTAGAGGAGATCGTTGCGACAGCTGCTAAGTGGGGACACAAGGCGGTTGCCATCACGGACCATGGAAATGTTCAATCTTTCCCACACGGCTATAAGGCGGCCAAGAAAGCTGGAATCCAGCTGATCTATGGAATGGAAGCCAATATTGTGGAGGACCGTGTCCCTATCGTTTACAACGAAGTGGAGATGGACTTGTCAGAAGCTACCTATGTGGTTTTTGATGTGGAAACGACGGGGCTTTCAGCCATCTATAATGACCTGATTCAGGTTGCGGCCTCTAAGATGTATAAGGGAAATGTTATTGCCGAATTTGATGAATTTATCAATCCTGGGCATCCCTTATCAGCCTTTACTACTGAATTAACAGGTATTACAGACGATCATGTCAAAAATGCCAAACCACTGGAACAAGTTTTACAAGAATTCCAAGAGTTTTGCAAGGATACAGTCTTAGTTGCTCACAATGCTACCTTTGACGTTGGCTTTATGAATGCCAACTATGAGCGTTATGGTCTGCCTAAGATTAGCCAGCCAGTTATCGATACGCTGGAGTTTGCTAGAAATCTCTATCCTGAGTATAAACGTCATGGTTTGGGGCCTTTGACCAAGCGTTTTGGTGTGGCACTTGAACACCACCACATGGCTAATTACGATGCGGAAGCTACTGGTCGTCTGCTTTTCATCTTTATCAAAGAGGTAGCAGAAAAACATGGTGTGACTAACTTGGCTAGACTCAACATTGATCTAATCAGTCCAGATTCTTATAAAAAAGCTCGGATCAAGCATGCGACTATTTATGTCAAGAATCAGGTAGGTCTAAAAAATATCTTTAAACTGGTTTCTTTGTCTAACACCAAGTATTTTGAAGGGGTGCCACGGATTCCGAGAACAGTTCTAGATGCCCATCGGGAAGGTTTGATTTTAGGGTCAGCCTGTTCAGAGGGTGAAGTTTTCGACGCAGTTGTTTCCCAAGGTGTGGATGCGGCGGTTGAGGTGGCCAAGTATTATGACTTTATCGAGGTTATGCCACCAGCTATCTATGCTCCCTTGATTGCCAAGGAGCAGGTTAAGGATATGGAGGAACTCCAGACTATTATCAAGAGTTTGATAGAGGTTGGGGATCGTCTTGGCAAGCCTGTTCTAGCTACGGGAAATGTCCACTATATCGAACCGGAAGAAGAGATTTACCGTGAAATTATCGTACGTAGTTTGGGGCAAGGAGCTATGATTAACCGAACCATCGGTCATGGTGAACATGCCCAACCAGCTCCTCTTCCGAAAGCTCATTTTCGAACGACTAATGAGATGTTGGATGAATTTGCCTTCTTGGGCGAAGATCTAGCACGCAAATTGGTTATTGAAAATACCAGTGCCTTGGCAGAAATTTTTGAGCCTGTTGAGGTTGTTAAAGGTGACTTGTATACACCTTTCATCGACAAGGCTGAAGAAACGGTCGCTGAGTTGACCTATAAGAAAGCTTTTGAGATTTATGGAAATCCGCTGCCAGATATTGTTGATTTGCGGATTGAAAAAGAATTAACTTCCATTCTGGGGAATGGATTTGCCGTGATTTATCTGGCATCGCAGATGCTGGTGCAACGTTCCAATGAACGGGGCTACTTGGTTGGCTCTCGTGGGTCTGTTGGGTCCAGTTTTGTTGCGACCATGATTGGGATTACGGAGGTCAATCCTCTCTCTCCTCATTATGTTTGTGGTCAGTGTCAGTATAGTGAGTTTATCACGGATGGTTCTTACGGTTCAGGGTTTGATATGCCCAATAAGGATTGTCCAAACTGTGGTCATAAACTTAGCAAAAATGGGCA
Organism: Streptococcus oralis; assembly: GCF_003943825.1. Taxonomy (GTDB): domain Bacteria; phylum Bacillota; class Bacilli; order Lactobacillales; family Streptococcaceae; genus Streptococcus; species Streptococcus oralis_CD. The sequence goes on along the minus strand of NZ_RJNJ01000008.1, from coordinate 95,309 downwards.
GGATATTCCCTTTGAGACCTTCCTCGGTTTTGATGGGGACAAGGTTCCCGATATTGACTTGAACTTCTCGGGAGAAGACCAGCCTAGCGCCCACTTGGATGTACGTGATATCTTTGGTGAGGAATATGCCTTCCGTGCAGGAACGGTTGGTACGGTGGCTGCCAAGACTGCCTATGGCTTTGTCAAGGGCTACGAGAGAGACTATGGGAAGTTTTATCGTGATGCAGAGGTGGAACGTCTTGCTCAAGGCGCTGCCGGTGTCAAGCGTACAACAGGACAACACCCCGGGGGAATCGTTGTTATTCCTAACTACATGGATGTCTACGACTTTACACCTGTTCAGTATCCAGCGGATGACGTGACCGCTGAATGGCAGACCACTCACTTTAACTTCCACGATATCGATGAGAACGTCCTCAAACTCGATGTGCTGGGTCATGATGATCCGACCATGATTCGGAAATTGCAGGATTTGTCTGGGATTGACCCTAATGAAATTCCTATGGATGATGAAGGCGTGATGGCCCTCTTTTCTGGGACGGATGTGCTTGGCGTGACGCCGGAGCAAATCGGTACACCGACGGGGATGCTGGGGATTCCAGAGTTTGGAACCAACTTTGTACGTGGGATGGTAGACGAGACGCATCCGACGACTTTTGCAGAGTTGCTTCAGCTCTCAGGTCTATCCCACGGTACCGATGTGTGGTTGGGAAATGCTCAGGATTTGATCAAGCAAGGGATTGCGGACCTATCAACCGTTATCGGTTGTCGGGACGACATCATGGTTTACCTCATGCATGCGGGTCTCGAACCTAAGATGGCCTTTACCATCATGGAACGAGTGCGTAAAGGTTTGTGGCTGAAGATTTCCGAAGAGGAGAGAAATGGCTATATCGAAGCTATGAAGGCCAATAAGGTACCAGAGTGGTATATCGAATCCTGTGGAAAAATCAAGTATATGTTCCCTAAGGCCCATGCGGCAGCCTACGTTATGATGGCCTTGCGTGTAGCCTACTTCAAGGTTCACCATCCGATTTATTATTACTGTGCTTACTTCTCTATCCGCGCCAAGGCCTTTGATATCAAGACCATGGGTGCCGGCTTGGATGCCATCAAGCGTAGAATGGAAGAGATCGCTGAAAAACGGAAGAATAATGAAGCCTCTAATGTGGAAATTGACCTCTATACAACTCTTGAGATTGTCAATGAAATGTGGGAACGTGGCTTTAAGTTTGGCAAGTTGGACCTCTATCGTAGTGATGCGACTGAATTCATCATTGATGGAGATACCCTCATCCCACCATTTGTAGCAATGGATGGTCTGGGAGAGAACGTTGCTAAGCAGTTGGTGCGTGCGCGTGAAGAGGGTGAGTTCCTCTCTAAGACAGAACTGCGCAAGCGTGGTGGACTTTCATCAACCTTGGTTGAAAAGATGGATGAAATGGGGATTCTGGGCAATATGCCAGAGGATAACCAGTTGAGTTTGTTTGATGAGTTTTTCTAAAATATAGAAAGAGGTTTTTATGAAACTTACCATTTTCGCTCAAGATAAGCCAGCGCAGAAGGTGTTTGATTACCAGCTGGATCTTGATCCTGATACGATTTTGAAAATGACCGCTTTGATTTGCGGCACTGTGGCAGCAGTTAGCCTGTTGTCTCTGTTTAAAGAGAAATAACAATAGAAAAGGAAGAAAAAAATGGTTTTACCAAATTTTAAAGAAAATCTAGAAAAATATGCGAAATTGTTGGTTGCGAATGGAATTAATGTGCAACCTGGTCACACCTTGGCTCTTTCTATCGATGTTGAGCAACGCGAGTTGGCGCATTTGATCGTGAAAGAAGCTTATGCTTTAGGTGCACATGAGGTTATCGTTCAGTGGACAGATGATGTGATTAACCGTGAGAAATTCCTCCACGCGCCGATGGAGCGTCTGGACAATGTGCCAGAATACAAGATTGCTGAGATGAACTATCTCTTGGAGAACAAGGCTAGCCGTCTTGGAGTTCGCTCATCTGATCCAGGTGCCTTGAACGGAGTAGACGCTGACAAGCTTTCAGCTTCTGCCAAAGCGATGGGACTTGCTATGAAGCCAATGCGTATCGCAACTCAATCCAACAAGGTTAGCTGGACTGTAGCTGCCGCTGCTGGACTCGAGTGGGCTAAAAAGGTCTTTCCAAATGCTGCAAGCGACGAAGAAGCAGTGGACCTCCTTTGGGATCAAATCTTCAAGACTTGCCGTGTCTACGAAGCAGATCCAGTTAAGGCTTGGGAAGAACACGCTGCTATACTCAAGAGCAAGGCTCAAATGCTCAATAAAGAACAATTTTCAGCCCTTCATTACACAGCACCAGGAACAGACTTGACTCTTGGTTTGCCTAAAAACCACGTTTGGGAATCAGCTGGTGCTATCAATGCACAGGGCGAAGGGTTCTTGCCAAATATGCCAACAGAAGAAGTCTTTACGGCTCCTGACTTCCGTCGTGCAGATGGTTATGTAACCTCTACAAAACCACTTAGCTATAACGGAAATATCATCGAAGGGATTAAAGTGACCTTCAAAGACGGTCAAATCGTGGATATCACTGCTGAGAAGTGTGATCAGGTCATGAAAGACCTTGTCTTTGAAAATGCGGGTGCGCGTGCCTTGGGTGAATGTGCCTTGGTACCAGATCCGAGTCCAATTTCTCAATCAGGTATTACTTTCTTTAACACCCTTTTTGATGAAAATGCGTCAAACCACTTGGCTATCGGTGCTGCCTATGCGACCAGCGTTGTTGGTGGAGCAGAGATGAGCGAAGAAGAGCTTGAAGCAGCAGGACTTAACCGTTCAGATGTTCACGTTGACTTTATGATTGGTTCTAGCCAAATGGATATCGATGGTATCCGTGAGGATGGCACACGCGTACCCCTCTTCCGCAATGGAGATTGGGCTATTTAAGGAGAAGTTATGCTTGGAAGTATGTTTGTTGGTCTCCTAGTGGGATTCTTGGCAGGTGCTTTGACCAATCGTGGAGAGAGCATGGGATGCTTTGGAAAAATGTTTCTCGGCTGGATTGGTGCCTTTTTGGGCCACTTGCTCTTTGGAACTTGGGGTCCAATTATAGCGGGAACAGCTGTTATTCCTGCTGTTTTGGGTGCTATGATTGTCTTAGCTATTTTCTGGAGACGAGGAAGTTAGTTTCTTGAAAAATTAGAAATAAGGAGGTTGGTCACTTGGGCCAGCCTCCTTTTGAATATGATATAATGGTTCTATGAGATTAGATAAATTTTTAGTTGCCTGCGCTGTAGGGAGTCGGACGGAGGTAAAAAACTTGCTCAAGGCTGGACGCGTGACGGTCAATGGCAAGAAAGAAAAATCAGCAAAATTGCAAATAAATGAAGAAAAAGACGAAATTCGCTTTGATGGTCAAGTGCTAGAGTACGAGGAGTTTGTCTACTACATGATGAACAAGCCCCAAGGAGTCATTTCAGCGACTGAGGATTCTAAACACAGAACAGTGTTGGACTTGTTGGATGATATTGCTCGGACCAAGGAAGTTTTTCCAGTAGGGCGCTTGGATATCGATACGCATGGTCTTCTGCTCTTGACCAATGACGGCCAGCTTGCCCATTCTCTTCTTTCGCCTAAACATCATGTGGATAAGACTTATCTAGCTCAAGTCAAAGGTATTATGACCCAAGAAGATGTGGAGACATTTGCCAAGGGCATTCCTCTCAAAGACTTTACCTGTCATCCTGCTAGACTGGAGCTTGTATCGGTAGATCCAGAAAAAAATCAAAGTCTGGTTCGTGTGACCATTGCTGAAGGTAAGTTTCATCAGGTCAAACGCATGGTGGCATACTGTGGCAAGGAAGTGGTGGACCTACAACGTTTGACGATGGGGACTCTAGTTTTGGATGAGAACTTAGAACGAGGAGAATGGCGTCGCCTGACCAGGGAGGAGTTAGAGAATCTCCTTGCTAGTATTGCTTAGTTTGGATTATGTTAGAAAAGGTGAGGAGAATGTCCTTACCTTTTTCGTTTTTCAGTTGCTTCCTTTGTGAAAAGAGTTATAATAGACATTAGAATAAAAGGAGGAATCTATGAACGCGATTCAAGAATCATTTACTGATAAACTATTTGCTAACTATGAAGCAAATGTCAAATACCAAGCGATTGAAAATGCTGCCAGCCATAACGGAATTTTTGCGGCCCTAGAACGGCGCCAAAGCCATGTAGACAATACACCTGTTTTCTCATTGGATTTGACCAAGGACAAGGTTACTAACCAGAAAGCGTCTGGTCGTTGCTGGATGTTTGCAGCTCTCAACACCTTCCGCCACAAACTCATCTCTCAATACAAACTGGAGAACTTTGAATTGTCACAAGCCCACACATTCTTCTGGGACAAATACGAGAAATCCAACTGGTTCTTGGAGCAAGTGATTGCGACTGCAGACCAAGAATTGACGAGTCGCAAGGTTAGCTTCCTACTCCAAACACCTCAACAAGATGGTGGTCAATGGGATATGGTTGTTGCCCTCTTTGAGAAATACGGTGTCGTTCCTAAGTCTGTTTATCCTGAGTCTGTTTCATCTAGCAGCAGCCGTGAGCTCAATGCCATCCTTAACAAATTGCTTCGCCAAGATGCTCAAATCTTGCGTGACTTGCTCGCTTCTGGTGCAGACCAAGCGACTGTTCAAGCTAAGAAAGAAGACCTCTTGCAAGAAATCTTTAACTTCCTTGCTATGTCACTAGGACTTCCACCGCGTAAATTTGACTTTGCTTATCGCGATAAGGATAACAACTACCAAAGCGAAAAGGGTATCACACCACAAGAATTTTACAAGAAATATGTCAATCTTCCTCTAGAAGATTATGTTTCGGTTATCAATGCCCCAACTGCTGACAAGCCTTACGGCAAATCTTACACAGTTGAGATGTTAGGAAATGTGGTTGGTAGCCGTGCAGTTCGTTATATCAACGTTCCTATGGAGCGTTTGAAAGAATTGGCGATTGCCCAAATGCAGACAGGAGAAACTGTTTGGTTTGGTTCAGATGTCGGCCAGCTCAGCAACCGCAAAGCTGGAATCCTTGCGACAGATGTTTATGACTTTGAATCAAGCATGGATATTCAACTCACTCAAGACAAAGCTGGACGTTTGGACTACAGCGAAAGTTTGATGACCCACGCCATGGTCTTGACAGGTGTGGATTTGGATGAAAATGGCAAGTCAACCAAGTGGAAGGTTGAAAACTCATGGGGAGACAAGGTCGGTACAGATGGTTACTTCGTTGCCTCAGATGCTTGGATGGATGAATACACCTATCAAATCGTTGTCCGTAAGGAATTGCTGACAGCAGAAGAACAAGCTGCTTATGAAGCAGAACCAATCGTACTCGCACCATGGGATCCAATGGGTGCCTTGGCAGAATAAAGCATAAAGAAAAGAGGTTAGGGAAATCCTAGCCTCTTTTTAAGTTCTTCTTGAAGTGGCGATAGATGCTGCTTGCTAAGTGAGTTCTCCTTATTTTGAGTCTTTAAGTGACAGAGAAAAAGATATGTGTTACTATAGTAGTACAAAAGGATATTGGAATAGAAATGAAGTATTTAAGTAGTCAAGACATCAAGGATCGTCAACGAAATATCAGTGATATTAAACCCTATAAAACAACCAAGGAAATCGTCGTTTCAAATATCTTTACCTTCTTTAATGCCATGAACTTGGCTCTGGCAGTTCTGGTAGCCACAACCATGCGATTTGAGAATATGCTCTTTTTAGGTGTGATTGCTATCAATACCGCCATCGGTATCTTCCAAGAAGTGCGTTCAAAAAATGCCTTAGAAAAGCTAAGTTTACTTGGTAAAAGTAAGTACAAGGTCAATCGAGATGGTCAAACGATTGAGATTGATTCAGAAGACATCGTACTGGGGGAATATCTGCATCTCAATCTGGGAGATCAGGTACCTGTCGATGCAGAAGTGCTTGAAGGGAATGTTGAAGTTGATGAGTCCTTGCTGACGGGTGAAAGTGATTCGGTCTTTAAAACAGTTGGTGACAAGCTGATGAGCGGAAGCAATGTCGTCAGCGGTACTTGTCTGGTCACGGCGACAGCTGTGGGTCCCGATAGTTATATCAACAAGCTCGCAAAATCCAGCAAGGAATTTAAAAAATACCCTTCTCAACTGCGCGATTATATGGATAAGATTTTAAAAATCGTTTCTATCTTGCTGGTGCCAGTTGCCATTCTGCTCTATGTCAGAGGTTTTAGTCTAGGACGGTCTTATGTTGAAATTGTCTTGGGAAGTTCAGGTGCCTTGGTCGGCATGATTCCAGAGGGCTTGATTCTCTTGGTTAGCGTCTCCCTAGCGGTAGCAGCCATGAAGTTGGCTAAAAAGAAGGTTCTGGTACAGGAGCTATACTGTGTAGAGACCTTGGCGCGAGTAGATGTTCTTTGTTTTGATAAGACGGGAACTATCACGACGGGGAATATGAAGGTCCAAGAAATGGATGCTAATGTAGCAGAGAAACTATCTTCTTATTTGGCTTATTTCGAGGATGAAAATGCAACTTCCCGAGCTCTGAAGACTTACTTAACCTGTGAGAAAAAGTGGGAAGTTCAAGAAGTCGGTGCATTTTCAAGTAAAAACAAGTATTCCTTTGTCCAAGTAAAAGAGGGTGGGACCTATTTCTTCGGTGCCTATGAATTTCTAGGCTTTACCCAGCCGATGGATGCCTACTATGAACATCTAAAACAGCAAGGTTTTCGAATCTTATCGCTTGCTCATAGCAAGGACCAAATTACAAGCCCGTCCGAAATGGAACTATTAGGGCATGTCGTTCTGTCAGATGAGATCAAGGACAATACCAAGGAAACCTTTGACTATTTCGAATCTCAAGGTGTTGAAGTTAAGATTATCAGTGGTGATAATCATGTGGCTGTATATGGGGTGGCTCGTAAGGCAGGTTTTAAGGAAGAAGCCCGTGCGATTGATATGACCAAGGTGAGCGATGATGACTTTGAAAGAGTGGTCTTGGAACACGAAATATTTGGTCGAGTGACACCTGAACAGAAAGAAAAGATGGTGACCGTTTTGCAAAAGGCTGGGAAAACAGTTGCTATGAGTGGTGATGGAGTCAATGATGTTCTAGCTCTTAAAAAAGCAGATATTAGTTTTGCTATGAATGGTGCTACCAGTGCAGCCAAAAGTGTATCCAATATTGTTTTTCTCACAGATGATTTTGCGGTATTTTATGATATCTTGATGGAAGGTCGCCGGGTCATCAATAACATCCAAAAGGTAGCCTCTCTCTTTCTAACAAAGACTTTCTTCTCCATCGTTTTTGCCATTTTGAGTGTGATCTTTGGTTTGGAATTTGCCTTTATCCCCATTCAGTTTACAATCATTTCAGCCATTACGATTGGGATTCCATCTTTCTTTCTAACTTTTGAGTCCAATAAAGAAAAGGTCAGCACACATTTTATGCGAGATATTTTGACCAATGCTGCGATTGGTGGTGGCGTTCTGGTTGCTAGTGTACTCCTGACTAACTTCTTAATCACTGTCCCAGGTCAGGTCAAATTTATTTGCTTCCTCCTTGCCCTGATCAATGGTCTGTGTCTAGTTGCCAAGGTCAGCCTGCCATTTAATCGATACAAACTAGTCTTGCTCGCATTTTTGAGCCTTGCAGCCCTTGTAGGAGTGCTTGCCAACACCTTTATCCTGCAAGGAGCGTATGTGCCTTTAGAAACCAGCCAAGTCGTCTATGTAGCTATCCTAGCAGTGTTGATTGGGGGCTTGCATTATCTTACTAGGAGAAAAAATTGATACACAAAAAGAATCAGGATTTAATCCTGATTCTTTTTTATTTATATTCTCGATGGATTGGATTACATGATGCCGAAGAAACGAGCTGCGATACCAACTGCAAAGAGAGCAAGGATGATTGCAATTGGTGATACTTTTTTCTTAAGCAACCACATGCAAAGGAAAGTAAGGAGAAGTCCCATCAATCCTGGAATCAATGAGTTCAACTGACCTTGAAGGGTTTGTGGTTGAATCTTATCTAGGCTCAATCCTCCAAGTGCATCAGCAAGAATTCCTTTCAATTCAGCACCAGTAACAGCACCTTCTGGGAAGTTGATGTAAGCTCCTTCAGCCAATTGTTTACCTGGAAGGTTCACAGTAAAGTTGATAGATACCCAACGTTGTACAAGAACGGCAAGGATGAACATACCAAGGATAGATGCTCCTTTAGTGATGTCTTTCAAGATACCACCAGACATGTCTTTAGTGATTTCAGATCCAGCCCTGTAACCAAACTCTTGTGTTTGCAATAGGAAGGCCATACGGATTATATTCCATCCAAAGAAGAAGAGAAGGGGACCAACGATGTTACCAGTTGCAGCGAGTGATGCACCAAGAGCACCAAGGATAGGACGAACTGTGAACCAGAATACTGGGTCACCGATACCAGCAAGAGGTCCCATCATACCGATCTTAACCCCTTGGATAGCCGCGTCATCGATTTCAACACCGTTAGCGCGTTCTTCTTCAAGTGCAAGCGTAACCCCCATGATAGGAGCAGCTACGTATGGGTGAGTGTTGAAGAACTCAAGGTGACGCTCAAGAGCAGCGGCTTGTTCTTCTTTAGTAGTGTACAATTTTTTGATAGCTGGAATCAATGAGTAAGCCCAACCCAAGTTTTGCATACGCTCATAGTTCCAAGAACCTTGAAGGAATTGTGAACGCCACCAAACTTTTCGACGATCTGATTTTGTTAATTGAATTTTTTCAGCCATGATTGTTCCCCTTTCTAGTAGTCTTCTAGGATATCACCGATTGGGTCGTTAGAAGTCGCAGCTCCTCCGCCACCGTTTCCACCTTGTTTAGAAAGGTTAAGATAGATGAAGGCAAGGGCAACACCGATGACACCAAGGGCAATCAAAGTCAATTGTGAAATCGCTGCAAGAGCGAAACCGATTGCGAAGAATGGCCATACTTCACGAGTTGCCATCATGTTGATAACCATAGCGTAACCAACGGCAACGACCATAGCACCACCGACAGCCATACCACCGTTCAACCATTCTGGCATCAATTTAAGAGCATCTTGGACAGCAGAAGCTGGGATAGCGATAAGGAAGGCTGCAGGGATTGCGATACGAAGACCTTGAAGAACAAGAGCAAAGTAGTGAGCGCGTTCAACGGCAGCAAAGTTTGCGTCTTTAGCAGCAGCATCAGCTGAGTGAACCAAGACAACTGAGATTGTACGAACAATCATTGTCAAGAAAAGTCCAGCTACGGCAATAGGGATAGCTGTTGCAGTTGCAACAGCGATACCTTCAGTAGTAAAGTTTCCACCTTTGATCAAGATGATTGCTGCAGCAACAGATGCAAGAGCAGCGTCAGGAGCTACGGCAGCTCCGATGTTTGCCCAACCAAGGGCGATCATTTGAAGAGATCCACCAAGCATAACACCTGCTTCGAGGTTACCAGTTGCAAGTCCGATAAGGGTACATGCGACGATTGGTTGATGGAATTGGAATTGGTCGAGGATACCTTCAAGACCTGCAAGGAAGGCAACAACTACAACCAAGATAGCAGAAATGATTGAAATATCTGACATGGTTTTATTCCTTTTCTATTTAGTTTTAATAAAGTATTTAATCCTGTTTTCAAAAATGCTCGAAACAGATTAACATTATTGAACGTTTGCTTTCTTAATCAAGTCAAACAAATCTTTTTTCGTGTCGTTTGGTACTTTACGTACGTCAAATTCAACACCGAGGTCACGCATTTTTTCAAAGGTTGCAACGTCTTCTTTGTCCATAGACAAAACGTTGTTGATCATTGTTTTACCTGTTGAGTGAGCCATAGAACCAACGTTAAGGGTCTTGATTGGTACGCCACCTTCGATAGCACGAAGTGCATCTTGTGGAGTTTCAAACAAGATAAGGGCATGAGTTTCGCCGAAACGTGGGTCTTTTGCAACGTCGATCAATTTTTGAATTGGGACAACGTTGGCTTTTACTCCGTTTGGAGCTGCTTGTTTGATCAATTCTTTACGCAAATCGTCGTTTGCAACGTTGTCTGAAGCAACGATAATACGATCCGCTTTTGAATCTGGAGTCCAAGCAGTGGCAACCTGACCGTGAAGGAGACGAGTGTCTAGACGAGCAAGGTTGATTTTCAGTTTACCGTCACCGATAACTGTTCCTTCTGGAATAGCAGCTTGGGCAACTGGAGCAGCTGCAGCAGTTGCAACTTCCTCAACTGGGTTAAGCTCTTCTGGAAGAGCCTTGATGCCATCTTTGGCTTCTTTAATGATATTCGCAGCGACTTTATCCACACCTGCATTCGCGTCCATAAGGCGCTCTGTGTAGGCTTGGATCAACATCGGCAAGTTCAGTCCTGTGATGATGGCAAACTTACGTTCTGGATTTTCTCCCATCACGCGGCTAGCTTGGTTGAATGGAGATCCACTCCAAAGGTCAGCCAATACTAGAACCTCATCTTCTGCGTCAAATGCAGCCACAGCGTTGTTGAATTTAGCGTAAAGGTCATCTGGACCTTCATTTGGCATAAAGGTTACAACTTGAACCTTTTCTTGTTCACCAAAGATCATAGATCCTGACTGATGAATACCCGCAGCAAATTCGCCGTGGCTCGCAATAATGATTCCGATACTCATTATTGTCATTCCTCCTTATAAAATGTTTGACTGTATGTTTAAGAAAACTTTAAGCCTAACTTTAAGTATAAACCGTTTTCATATAAAAATCAACTACTTTTTCTAAAAAGATGTAAAAGTTTTCATAGAATGACTTTTTAAAAATATTAATATATCAATGGTTTTGAGAGATAAGTGAAAATTGTAATAGAAAATTTAATATAAAAATACAGAAAACAAGTCGCTTTTGTGAAAACAGAATGAAAATAAAAAAGGAAAGATTGCGCCCCTGCAATCTTCCCTTTTATAGGAATAAATTTTGTAAAGCGTGGGCAACTCCATCTTCTTCGTTGGTCAGAGGAAGTTGTTCGTCTGCATATGGAAGAAGAGCAGGATTGGCATTTTTCATAGCATATCCCTTGCCTGCAAATGCCAACATTTCAGTGTCATTATGCTCATCACCAAAGGCGATTAAGTCTTTTTTATCACGATTCATCACATTGAGCAAGTACTCTAGAGCAAATGCCTTGTTTACACCCTTGGGAGTACACTCGAGGATGTTGAGGGGCCCGCCCCAGGTATTGATAGCTAGTTGGTGCTGATAAAAACGATTCATCTCGTCCGCTAAAGCGTATTTGTCTTCAGCCCTTGTTTGCAAGAGAATGCAGTTGGGATCTTTGGTTACTCGTTCGGGTTTGAATTGATTTTCCGGCCGGAAGTTCTCTACGCCAAATAGTTTAGGATCCGCAATTTCCTCATTCGGAGTCGTGATATAGAATTTTTTTCGATATTCTCCTGCAATAAAATCAGCCTGGATGTCCTCCGTGCGCTTGACCATGTCTAGGAGGTATTTTTTGTCCAAGGTCAAGCACTTTTCATGCTCCCAAGCCTGTCCTGGTAGATGGGTAAGAGAACCATTAAAGTTAATCATGGGAGTATGCAATTCTAGCTCACGGTAGAAATCTTTTGCCATACGATACGGACGTCCCGTCGTGATGATAACATGGTGTCCTTTTTCTGAAATTTTTTTGATCGTCTCTTTGGTGAAATCGGAGAGCTTGCTTTCACTATTCAGCAGGGTTCCGTCCAAGTCGACTGCGATAATTTTTTTAGTCATATAAACCTTCCTAGTCGTTTCCAGATAAGATGTCTTCTATTATATCAAAAAGAAGGAAGAAAAGCAGATAAGAACAAAAACTACAGTTGTTTTGATTTATTAAATAAATCAAACAAACATATTGAAAAGGTGAATGATAAATGATATAATACTAATATTGTTCGTAAAAAACAAAAGGAGATTAAAGATGGACAAACTATTTAAACTAAAAGAGCACGGGACAGATGTCCGTACAGAGGTGCTTGCTGGTTTAACAACATTCTTTGCAATGAGCTATATTCTCTTTGTAAACCCTCAAATGCTTTCCCAAACGGGTATGCCTGTTCAAGGTGTGTTCTTGGCAACGATTATCGGTTCTGTAGTCGGTACTTTGATGATGGCTTTCTATGCTAATTTGCCATACGCACAAGCACCAGGTATGGGACTAAATGCCTTCTTCACATTTACAGTTGTATTTGGGATGGGCTATACTTGGAAAGAAGCTCTTGGTATGGTCTTCATTTGTGGAATTATTTCACTGATTATTACCTTAACAAATGTTCGTAAAATGATCATCGAATCTATTCCAACAACACTTCGTTCAGCTATTTCGGCTGGTATTGGTGTTTTCCTTGCCTATGTTGGAATTAAGAATGCTGGTCTCTTGAAATTCTCAATCGATCCAGGTACTTATACGGTAGCAGGTGAAGGAGCAGACAAGGCTCAAGCTGCACTTACTGCAAACTCAGCAGCTGTTCCAGGCTTGGTAGACTTCAATACTCCAGCCGTATTGGTGGCTCTTGCAGGTTTGGTTATTACCATCTTCTTTGTTGTTAAAGGCATCAAAGGTGGAATTATTCTTTCTATCTTAACAACGACTGTCCTTGCCATTGCTGTTGGTGTTGTGAAATTGTCAGGAATCGACTTTGCTAGCAATAATCTTTCAGCAGCGGTTAATGATTTAGGAACTTTGTTTGGTGCTGCTCTTGGTTCAGAAGGTTTAGGATCTTTGATTTCAAACACTTCACGTTTACCAGAAACCTTGATGGCTATTCTTGCCTTCTCACTAACGGATATTTTTGATACAATCGGTACTCTTATTGGTACTGGTGAAAAAGTTGGTATCGTTGCGACAAGTGGGGAAAACCATGAGTCCGCTAAATTGGACAAGGCTCTTTACTCTGACTTGGTGGCAACTTCAGTAGGTGCTATTGCAGGTACTTCAAACGTTACAACCTATGTTGAGTCTGCGGCGGGTATCGGTGCTGGTGGACGTACTGGTTTGACTGCCCTAGTGGTTGCAATCTGTTTTGCTCTATCTAGCTTCTTTAGCCCACTTCTAGCGATTGTTCCGACAGCTGCAACAGCACCAATTTTGATCATCGTCGGTATCATGATGCTTTCTAACTTGAAAAATATCCCTTGGGATGATATGGCTGAAGCGGTTCCTGCCTTCTTCACATCTATCTTTATGGGATTCAGCTACTCTATCACACAAGGGATTGCTGTTGGTTTCTTGACATACACCTTGACAAAAGTTGTCAAAGGTCAAGCCAAGGATGTGCACGTAATGATTTGGATTTTGGATGCCTTGTTTATCCTTAACTATATCAGTATGGCGCTATAAATGGTATAATAGGAAAAGGGGAGTCTCCCCTTTTTCTTATAAGGAGGTACATCATGAAAGATAAGACGATTTGGCAAGAGGTTTTAAACAGAGGGAAATGGGTGCTCATCCTTTTGGTAGCTTTTGTTCTATCTCAATTTCCCATAGGACTTGCTTTGTTTTTAGCAAACAAACAGTTTCCGATTTTACAGTCAGGGCTCTTAGTAGGTGCTCTATCCATAGTCGTTTTGATTGTATTCATTATTGGTGCACGAAAAACACAACTTGCTACTTTTAATCTATCCTTTTTTAAGGCAAAAGACTTGGCTCGCTTGGTATTGAGTTATCTGGTGATTTTTGCGACAAATCTCTTGGGTTCAGTCCTGCTTCGACTAACAAATGAGGCAACAACCAGTAACCAATCAATACTGAATGGTTTGGTTCAGAATAGTTCCTTGATTTCAACTTTCTTCCTACTAGTCTTGATTGCGCCGATTTGTGAGGAAATTTTGTGTCGTGGGATTATTCCTAAAAAGATTTTCCGTGGAAAAGAAAAACTAGGCTTTGTTGTGGGTGCAATCGTCTTTGCCTTGCTTCATATGCCAACCAATCTACCTTCTGTGATTATTTATGGAGGAATGTCAACGGTTTTGACTTGGACAGCCTATAAAACTGAGCGTTTGGAGATGTCCATTTTGCTTCATATGATTCTCAATGGTATTGCATTTTGTTTGTTGGCCTTATTGGTATTGATTAGTAGAAATCTAGGTCTATCATTCTAAACCATTGGCCCGCTTGGAAAAGATGAATACTAGCGTATCCATCTTTTTCTTTTTATGGTAAAATAGAGAGATAATATGGTAGAGAACCTTAAGGGAGTAACCGTTATGTCCAATAAAGTCAACCGCGAAAAAACAGCCATTTGTGGAATTATCAATGTGACGCCAGATTCCTTTTCGGATGGTGGGCAGTTTTTTGCTCTTGAGCAGGCGCTCCAGCAGGCTCGTAAATTGATAGCGGAAGGAGCGAGCATGCTAGATATCGGTGGAGAATCAACTCGGCCGGGCAGTAGCTATGTTGAGATAGAAGAGGAAATCCAGCGTGTTGTTCCAGTGATTAAAGCTATCCGTGAGGAAAGTGATGTCCTCATTTCCATTGATACTTGGAAAAGTCAGGTGGCAGAGGCTGCTTTGAAAGCTGGTGCCAATCTGGTCAATGATATCACTGGTCTCATGGGAGATGAGAAAATGGCGGATGTGGTTGCTAAGGCTGGAGCGAAAATAGTCATCATGTTTAATCCAGTTATGGCTCGTCCTCAGCATCCTAGCTCGCTCATCTTCCCTAATTTTGGCTTTGGACAAGCTTTTACAGAGGAAGAGTTAGCTGACTTTGAAAAAATGCCAATCGAAGACTTGATGAAGGCTTTCTTTGAACGAGCTCTAGCGAGAGCAAATCAAGCTGGGATTGCACAAGAAAATATCCTGTTGGATCCGGGAATCGGCTTTGGTCTGACCAAGAAAGAAAATTTGCTTCTTTTACGGGACCTGGATAAACTACATCAGAAGGGCTATCCAATCTTTCTTGGAGTGTCGCGCAAGCGGTTTGTCATCAATATCCTTGAAGAAAGTGGTTTTGAAGTCAATCCTGAGACAGAGCTTGGTTTCCGCAATCGGGACACGGCTTCGGCTCATGTAACCAGTATCGCAGCGAGACAGGGTGTCGAAGTGGTGCGCGTGCACGATGTAGCCAGTCACAGGATGGCAGTTGAAATTGCCTCTGCTATTCGTTTGGCAGATGATGCGGAAAATCTAGATTTAAAACAATATAAGTAAGATGAACGAAATTCAAAACAATCAGTGGATTGCCCACTATCGGACGGACCAACCACATTTTGGTTTGGAGCGAATGGTAGAACTCCTAGCTTTACGTGGCAATCCCCATCTCAAACTCAAGGTTATCCATATCGGCGGAACAAATGGTAAAGGTTCGACCATTGCTTTTTTGAAAGAGATGCTGGAAAAGCTAGGCCTGAGAGTAGGGGTGTTCAGCTCGCCCTATCTCATTCATTATACAGATCAGATTAGCATCAATGGGGAATCTATCCCAGAAGCGAGACTAGAAGCCTTGATGGCGGACTATCAGTCTTTGCTTGAGGGGGAATCTGCTGACAATTTGCAGGGAACAACCGAGTTTGAGATTATCACAGCTCTAGCTTATGATTACTTTGCCTTAGAGCAAGTAGATGTGGCCATCATGGAAGTCGGCATGGGTGGACTTCTGGATAGTACCAATGTCTGCCAGCCCATTCTGACAGGCATTACGACCATTGGTTTGGATCATGTAGCCCTACTTGGTGACACCTTGGAAGCCATAGCAGAGCAGAAGGCTGGTATTATCAAGCAAGGCATTCCCTTGGTGACAGGTCATATTGTTCCTGAAGCCTTGGCCGTTATCGACCGCATTGCGGAAGGGAAACATGCACCGAGACTTGCCTATGGGACAGATTATCAGGTTTGTTATCAAGAAAGTGTAGTGACAGGTGAGGTCTTTGACTATACAAGTGCTGTCAGACAAGGTCGCTTCCAGACAGGTCTACTTGGCTTGCACCAGGTAGAAAATGCGGGGATGGCGCTTGCTCTCTTAGACACTTATTGTCAGGAGACTGGGCGAGAATTAGCAAGTAATGCCTTGGTTGCTCAAGCTTTGAAAGAAACCAGATGGCCAGGGCGTTTGGAGGTCGTGTCTAGCGACCCCTTGATGATTTTGGATGGGGCCCACAATCCCCATGCTATCAAGGCTTTACTAGCAACCTTGCAAGAACGCTTTGCGGATTATCATAAGGAAATCCTCTTTACCTGCATCAAAACCAAGGCCTTGGATGATATGCTGGACTTGCTAGGGGAAATGCCAGATACCGAGCTTACCCTGACACATTTTGACGATAGTCGAGCGACGGATGAAAGCGTGCTGAAAGAGACAGTCAAGTCTAGAAATCTCAATTACCAAGGTTGGCAGGATTTTCTAGAGCAGAAATTGACAGATAAAAATGAAGAGAAACAAACAGTTAGGATTGTCACAGGTTCCTTGTATTTCTTGAGCCAAGTGAGAGCCTATCTAATGGAGAGGAAGAACGAGAATGGATACACAAAAGATTGAAACGGCTGTAAAAATGATTATCGAGGCTGTTGGTGAGGACGCTAACCGCGAGGGCTTGCAGGAAACACCTGCTCGTGTAGCCCGTATGTACCAAGAGATTTTTTCAGGCCTTGGCCAAACTGCTGAGGAACATTTGTCAAAATCCTTTGAGATTATCGATGATAATATGGTAGTGGAAAAGGATATCTTTTTCCACACCATGTGTGAACACCACTTTTTGCCATTTTATGGTAGAGCCCACATTGCCTACATTCCAGATGGCCGTGTGGCAGGCTTGTCCAAACTTGCCCGTACGGTTGAAGTTTATTCTAAAAAACCACAGATTCAAGAACGTTTGAATATTGAAGTGGCTGATGCCTTGATGGACTATCTGGGTGCTAAAGGAGCCTTTGTTGTCATTGAGGCCGAACATATGTGTATGAGCATGCGTGGTGTCAGAAAACCAGGAACTGCAACCTTGACAACAGTAGCTCGTGGCGTATTTGATACGGATAAGGACCTCCGAGATCAAGCTTATCGTTTAATGGGACTATAATACTCTTCGAAAATCAGATTCAAACCACGTCAGCTTCCATCTGCAACCTCAAAACAGTGTTTTGAGCAGCCTGCGGCTAGCTTCCTAGTTTGCACTTTGATTTTCATTGACTATAAAAAGAATCCGCTTCATGCAGATTTTTCTAGAAAGGACTAGTTATGGATCAACTGCAGATAAAAGATTTGGAAATTTTTGCCTATCATGGTCTCTTTCCAAGTGAGAAGGAATTGGGGCAGAAGTTTGTTATTTCCGCAAGCTTATCCTATGATATGACCAAGGCGGCTACAGACTTGGATTTAACAGCCTCTGTCCATTACGGAGAACTGTGCCAGCAGTGGACGACTTGGTTTCAGGAAACGAGTGAGGACTTGATTGAAACGGTAGCCTACAAACTAGTTGAACGTACCTTTGAGACTTATCCTCTTGTCCAAGAGATTGAGTTGGAACTAAAAAAGCCTTGGGCTCCAGTGCATTTACCGTTGGATACCTGCTCGGTAACCATTCACCGTCGTAAGCAGCGAGCCTTTATCGCCCTAGGAAGCAATATGGGGGACAAGCAAGCAAACGTAGAACAAGCTATTGACAAACTGCGAGCTCGAGGTATCCATATTCTCAAGGAGTCCAGTGTCTTGGCGACAGAGCCTTGGGGAGGTGTGGATCAGGATAGCTTTGCCAATCAGGTGATTGAAGTAGAGACTTGGCTACCAGCACCAGTCTTGTTAGAAACATTATTAGCTATTGAGTCAGAAATGGGACGGGTTCGAGAGGTGCATTGGGGGCCTCGTTTGATTGATTTGGACCTACTCTTTATGGAGGACCAGATTATTTACACAGACGAGCTCATATTGCCTCATCCTTATATAGCAGAACGCCTCTTTGTTCTTGAGCCGTTAGTGGAAATAGCTCCCCATTTTATCCATCCAATCTTAAAACAACCAATTCGTTACTTGGTTGACCAGTTGGAGCAAGAAAATGCCTAAGTTTTCTGAAACCTATAGCAAGTGGAAGAGTATCGGGGAGGGACTACTTGCTATTGTTTTAGGGCTTCTCTTGATCCGATTTGGACAAGTTATTCCGAGAATGGGATACCAGTTGCTGATGGGCTACTTTTCCTTGTCAGCGGTTTGGCACTTGTTGACTCGCTGGTTTCAGGATAAAAAACGTCGGGAAAATATCTTTGTAACCTTGGGCAAGCTGGCGGTTGCGGCTCTGGTGTTTGACTCTATCATCTTGCAAGACCTTGCCCTCTATCTCTTGGTCTTTATCATTGCGAGCTACCAGTTGTTTACGGGCATCATTAGTCTTGTGACCTGGTCTCTCTATCGAAAAAATACTATTCATCCTCGGCTTCATCATCTCTTCGATGCTGTATGGATGATAGGATTCGGGCTTTATAGCATCTCTCCTTTTCACGATGCAGCGAATTTTGAATTGCTCTTGCTTGGATTTTACTTGCTCATGCTAGGAGCTAGTAGCCTCCGGGACGGTTTCTTTTTTGAAAGGATAGAAAACAATCCCAAGCTGAAACGACGTATGCGAATGACTCTGCCGATCTTTGTGACGGCTCTGATCCCTATCAGTACCTTACGAAAACTAAATGAGTGGCTGGCAAATCATGAAAGTCAAGAAGGAGAAGTTCATTCAGAAAGAAAAAACGACCAGACGGTTGATCTGGAAATTTTTGTCCATACCTCAGAAACCTCTTTCTTCCTTGCTATGGGACATGTGGATATTTGTTATCAAGGGAAGGTTATTTCCTATGGTTCCTATGATCCCCACTCGGAGCGTTTATTCGGCATGGTTGGAGACGGTGTTTTGTTTAAGGCCAATCGGGAAAAATACATCGAACTCTGTAAGAGGGAAAGTCAGAAGACCTTGTTTGCTTATGGCCTGAGTTTGACGGAGCAACAGAAAGCAGCTATCCAAGCGCGTTTAGCGGAGATAGAAGACCTGTTAATTCCTTGGGAACCAAGCTCGCAGTTGATGAAAAGAAGAGAGGGAGAGGTCAAGCACACCTACTCCTACCAACTGAAAGAGGAAGCAGATGCGACCCTCTATAAATTCAGCTCATCCGAGTTTAAGACCTACTTCGTTCTCAGTACCAATTGTGTCTTGCTGGCAGACTCTATCGTAGGAAAAGCTGGAACTGATATATTGAGTCCCCAAGGTTTCATTGTGCCAGGGACTTATCAGGATTATCTTGACTTAGAGTATACAAAACCAAACGGTCTAGTAGTTAGTCGATCCATTTATTAGAAAAAGAAAACTCTAGTTCCTCAGCAGTTTGCGCCGAGAAGCTAGAGTTTTTAAAATAGGTCATTTTCTTCTGGAAGGAGGATGGTTTCTCTGCCGTCCAAGTCTAAAACAAGGACCCTAGGCGGGTAAAGCGGATCGAAAGGATGATTAAAATCAAAATCGATGCTAGTCGGAAGGTGCTGGCTAGAAAAATGGAAGGTGATGGTCCCCTTATTGTTGAGCAGTTGAAACTCAAGTTCTTCTTCTAATTCAAAGACATTTTTCAGGAAATGATCAATAATATACCATAAAGAGTCAATGACATCATCAGGCAAGCTAGTCACGACACCAAAACTAGCGGATCGTCTCTGTGTATTTGTAAAAGCCATGCTTTCCTCCCCCTTTTATTTTCCTTATCATACAGCAAAATGTCTTAAAAATCAAGAAATCGTACTTGCTTTTTCAAAATGGGAATAAACTGTGAAATTTTTTCAAAGTTTCTCTAAAAAATACTTGAAAGTGTTTACAATAAGTGATAAAATGGAGTAAGTAGATGCGTGAAAGCGAAATTTTCATTATAGAAAGGAAACGGAATGAACACAGATGATACAGTAACGATTTATGACGTCGCCCGTGAAGCAGGAGTTTCGATGGCAACAGTTAGCCGTGTCGTTAATGGCAACAAGAATGTTAAAGAGAACACTCGAAAAAAAGTCCTAGAAGTGATTGATCGCTTGGACTATCGTCCAAATGCGGTAGCACGTGGTTTGGCTAGCAAGAAAACAACGACAGTCGGAGTTGTGATTCCGAACATTACCAATGGTTATTTCTCAACACTTGCTAAGGGAATTGACGACATTGCTGAAATGTACAAGTATAACATTGTCCTTGCAAATAGTGATGAGGATGATGAAAAGGAAGTTTCAGTGGTTAACACTCTTTTTTCAAAACAAGTCGATGGGATTATCTTTATGGGCTATCACTTGACTGAAAAGATTCGTTCAGAGTTTTCTCGTTCACGGACACCGGTTGTTCTTGCTGGTACTGTGGATGTAGAACACCAACTTCCAAGTGTCAATATCGACTACAAACAAGCAACGATTGATGCTGTAAGCTACCTTCTCAAAGAAAATGAGAAAATTGCTTTTGTGAGTGGACCACTCGTCGATGATATCAATGGCAAGGTTCGTTTGATTGGTTATAAGGAAGCCTTGAAAAAAGCTGGACATTCTTATAGCGAGGGCTTGGTCTTCGAATCAAAATACAGCTATGACGATGGTTATGCCTTGGCAGAACGCTTGATTTCATCACAAGCTACAGCCGCAGTTGTAACAGGTGATGAATTGGCTGCGGGTGTGTTGAATGGTTTGGCTGACCACGGTGTGTCTGTGCCAGAAGAGTTTGAAATCATTACGACAGATGACTCTCAGATTGCACGATTCACTCGTCCAAACTTGACGACTATTGCCCAACCTCTTTATGACTTAGGTGCTATCAGCATGCGTATGTTGACGAAGATTATGCATAAGGAAGAGTTGGAAGAACGTGAAGTTCTCTTACCTCATGGTTTGACAGAACGTCGCTCTACACGAAAACGTAAATAGAAAAAATCAGGGAATCGCGAAGATTTCCTGATTTTGTGTTCTAGAGAAGAGGATTAGCCTTCCATATAGTCTTTCAAAGCTTGTCCTTTTAGTCCAGCATTAAGGGCAATTAATAATTTGAGGCGCGCTTTTTGAGCGTTGAGTTCTTTGACAAAGAAAACACCAGCTCGTTGCAACTGCACTCCTCCACCTTGGTAGGCGTAGACAGGTTCAGCAATGCCATTAAAGCACCGTGAGACCAGGGCGACTGGGATTCCTTTCTGGAGGAGATTTTCCAACTTTTGAGCTGTTTCTTTGGGAACATTGCCTGCTCCAAAAGCCTGAATGACTAAGCCATCCAGCTGTTCCAAGTCTAACATATCGATCAGCTCGTCTGTCATACCGGCATAGGCTGAGATGATGGGAACTAGACCTTGAATATGCTCAAGATCAAAGCGGACACGAGGTTCAGCCGTTTTAAAGTAGAGGATTTCTTGCTTCATGATGAGGCCAAGTGGTCCATGTGTTGGGGTTTGAAAGGTGCTGACGTTGGTCGTATGAGTTTTGGTAACATACTTGGCTGCATGAATCTCGTCGTTCATGACGACCAGCACACCCTTGTCGGCTGCTTTATCATCGCTGGCAACTCGTAAAGCGCTCAGATAGTTATAAACACCGTCGCTACCAAGTTCGTTTGAACTACGCATGGCCCCGGTTAGAACGATGGGGATGGGCGGGATTTTCATGGTATCAAGGAAGTAGGCTGTTTCTTCTAAGGTATCTGTACCATGTGTGATGACAACTCCATCGTAGTTATCAGCTTCCTCTTTAATCTTATGATAGAGTGCAAGCATATGCTTGGGTTTGATATGAGGGCTTGGCAGATTAAAAAAGTCTAGGGCATGAACCTCAATCCCTTCAAGCGGATTGGAAACATGGTTCATGGGATTGTCCTGGCTAGTTACAACGGCACCAGTGGCATCTGCTTGCATGGAAATAGTCCCACCTGTATGTAAAACAAGGATTTTCTTAGGCATGATTTAGTCACTCTTTCTGAAATGTGGTATAATCATTGTAACACAAAAGGGGAGAATGGGACAGGATGGAAGTCAAGGCTGTTTTTTTTGATATCGATGGAACGCTAGTCAACGATCGCAAGAGTGTTTTGAAATCCACTAAGGACGCGATTAAGATTGTCAAAGAGCAAGGAGTGCTTGTTGGAGTAGCGACAGGACGAGGGCCGTTTTTTGTCAAGGAATTGATGGAAGACTTGGACCTAGACTTTGCGGTGACCTACAATGGCCAATACATTTTTAATAAAGAAAAGGTGCTCTTTGCGAGTCCGATTGCTAAGTCAAGCCTGCGTCAACTGATTGCTTACGCTAAAAAGGAGCGTAAAGAAATCGCTCTTGGAACCGAGCACGCCGTTGTTGGTTCGAAAATTATGTCATTTGGTCTCGGATCCTTTTCCCAACTGGTTAGTCGTTTTATTCCGACTGTGCTGACAAGAACCGTTAGCCGTTCCTTTAATCGAATGGTTAGCAAGGCAGTTCCTCAAAAGGAAGACGACCTGCTTAACTTGATTAATCAACCCATTTATCAAGTTTTGATGCTGATGACGCCAGAAGAATCTGAGAAGGCAGCAAGTGATTTTGACGACTTGAAATTAACTCGAAGCAATCCTTTTGCAGCAGATATCATCAACCAAGGAAATTCCAAATTAGAAGGCATTCGCCGAGTCGGGAAAGAATATGGTTTTGATCTCAATCAAGTCATGGCCTTTGGTGATTCAGACAACGATCTGGAAATGTTGGCGGGTGTTGGTATGTCGGTTGCTATGGGGAATGGCAGTAGCAGTGTTAAAGAAGTTGCTAAGCATATTACGGCAAGTAATCAACAAGATGGTATCCACAAGGCGCTCGAGCACTTTGGTGTTTTGGCTTCAGAAAAAGTGTTTGTCAGTCGAGACTACCACTTTAATAAGGTCAAGACCTTCCACCACATGATGGATGAACGAACTCAAGAAGAGCCACAGGCATGGGATGCTGAAGGTGCAACCCACCGCGCAGATTTTAAAATTGAAGAATTAGTAGAGTTTGTTCGCGCAGCAAGTTCTTCGGAGGAAGAATTCCAAAACTCCCTTGCAAGCATGCATGAGGCACTTGATAAGGCGGCAGAGAAAGTGGCGAAAAAGACGCCTGCTAAGCAAAATCTGGTCGGTCAAGTGGATGCTTTGATTGACACATTGTATTTCACATACGGCAGTTTTGTATTGATGGGAGTAGATCCAGAACGCATTTTTGATATTGTCCATGAAGCAAATATGGGGAAGGTTTTCCCTGATGGGAAAGCTCATTTTGACCCAGTTACACACAAGATTTTAAAACCAGATGACTGGGAAGAAAAATATGCTCCAGAACCTGCCATCCGACAGGAACTACAACGTCAGTTTAAAGCTTATGAGCGACATAAAGAAAGAAAAAATAAAAAATAAGAGAAAATTCTTTTCCCTGGATGAAAAATTCGGGGATTTTTTGAGCTGAAAAACCGAACAATTTTATATATATCACTAATTATTATTAGCATATTTATACTAGAAAAAGAAAAGAAAAAAATGAAAAGATAGTGAAAATAAAGCAACAGGAAATTACATTGCTTACAAAGAATAGTTGAAAAGCTAGATACATTACTAATATATCTAGCTTTTCTTTTGAAAGAATATCAAAAAAAGACGAGTCAAATTATTTGATATTTGAAAGTTGCTGTGTTAGAATAAATTAAGAAAGAGAATAAATATAAAATCCTCATGCTGCTATAATATGCTCTTTTTAAAGACAGAAAGTCAACTTGTTTATTTCAGGCCTGTTAACAAGTTGATGTGAAGAATCCACTCTAGCTTTGAGATTTAGTTATAAAATTGTGCACAATTGCTTTCCAAATTTTTATTATTTTAATTTTCAAGTTTAAAAATTAAAGAATTAAGAGGTTGAAATGAAGAAAAAATATACCTATTTGACAGCTTCTGTTTTAACAGCTGTAACAATGCTTCCAACTTTTGCACCAAGTGAAGCTCACGCTGCTTACAATTGGAATGGAAATAATAGCTACTATACAAGAACTAGCCGTCGTTCAAGCAATCGTACTTCTAACCGTACTACTGCAAATCGTAGCCGTACATCAAACTATACTGTAAGAAGTTACGGCTACAATAGTTATTACCCAAGCTATAACTATGGCTACAATAGCTACTACCCAAGCTATAACTATGGATATGGTAGCTATTACCCAAGTTACAACTACGGTTACAATAATTGGAATAACTACTATGGCTATGACAACAGTAGCAACTACTATGGTTATAATTATTGGAATAATTACAACAACCTTGCTAGCGATGAAAACTATATTTACTGGAATGGCAATCACTACTACCGTATGAACGATGGTAGCTACCGTATTTATCGTAACGGTCAGTGGAAACCTTTGACAAACAATAGTAACAACAACTCATCTACTAACAACTTGGAAAACGATCCGCACTATCGTTACGAAAATGGTTACCATTACTATGTATTGGACAATGGTGATTATTACTACTACCAAAATGGTAAGTGGGTATTGGTGAAAGATTCTGCTGATACAACACCAGCACAACCGGCAACACCTGCTGAACCAAAACCAGAACAACCAACAACTCCGGTTGAGCCAGCACAACCAAGTCAACCTGAAGTTCCTGCTCCAACACCAGTAGAACCAGAGACTCCAACACCAGCTCCTAGTGATAAACCTGAAGAGCCAACAACACCAGCTGAGCCACAACCAGCACAACCAGCAACTCCAAGTGTTGACCTACCAGAAAACCCACCAATTAATGGTGCTGATAGTGAATTTGATCCATTCAAACCATCTACAGAAACACCAGCGGAACCAAAACCAGAAACACCAGCAATTCCAGCTATCCCAACAACGCCAGGTTTAGTAACGACTGATGAACCAAGTGAAAACCAAATCCCTGATTATGTTGAAAAACCAGCTGAAGGATTGGAACACTTGGCTTGGGCACCAAATGGACAAACTCCAAAATTGGTTTACCCACCAGGTAAACCAGGTGATGCAGTCCTCAAGAATGATAAAAACTACTACTTCGACGGTAGTGCACATTACTACTATGTACCATCTAACTCAGAGCGTACAGGTTACTCAGCATACTGGAAGTGGCTTGGAGGAAAATGGAAACTTCAAGGGATGACTGATCCAAACGATCCAGCTCGTGATCCAAAACTTCACGAAAACACTGCTGATGACGAGTACATGTACAGTGACAAGAACTCTAGCGTGAAACTTTACTCAACTAACTTGGTAACGACTGCTAAAGCAGGTCAAGCATTGCCATTCAAGAATGTTGAAGAGTTCAAAAACTATGTCATCGAAAAAATGAATCCTAAGTTCCTTGATAACTCTGGTTGGGATGCTAAAGTTGAGTGGGAAATCGAAGATCCAGAAATCTTTGAGAAGACGAAAGAAAACCCATACGCTAAGGACTATGTCTTGATTGCAAATCTCAAGAGTGGTGTCGAAGACAAGAAATACAGTGATGTAGAATTTGGTTATGTGAAGTTTGTTTACCGTATTGAAGCAACAAACGATACAAACTATGACTATGTTTTAAAAGCGAAAGAAGCTTTCGTTAAAATCAATGAAGAGCGTAAAGCTCAAGGATTGAAAGAATTGACTTGGTCTGAAGACATTTATCAAAATCAAGCACTTCCGAAAGTAAATGAAATTTCACGTCAATACGATAGCACAGGCTTTGTAGGACGTCGTGATGAAGATGCAGCTGTTGTCGTTAAGAAATGGGCAAACAGTGGTTTGAGAGACTTGCTTCTCGATCCAAATGTCACTGAAGGAGCTGTAGCAGCAGTAGTTGATGGAAACGGTGTATACTACTGGGCATACAGTTACAAATAATTCAATCTTTTGAGATTGACTACTTTCTAAATAAGATAGAGGCTTTAAACAATTGTTTAAAGCCTTTTTGTGACCCAATCAGGACAAACAAAAAGGAGCACAAGGCTCCCTTTTTTAATGATTACAATGTTTTTTCACTTTCTCTCACGACCAGCAAATCGACTTTTGCATGGCGGAGAATGTACTCAGATGAAGAACCAACCAAGAGGCGTTCAAAGGCATTGAGCCCTGTTGCACCAACGAGAATCAGGTCAACGTTTTCTGCGTCTGGAATAGTACGGGCAAGGAGGGTTTTTGGATTTCCCATTTCGATGACGATGTGAATATCGGTCACACCAGCATCTCTTGCGCGCTTTTCGTACTCCTTCATCAGACTTTCAGCATCGACTTGGAGTTCTTCGTAAACTTCAGCATCAAAGGTAGACACGCTTTGAAGAGCGCGTGTGTCGATAACATGGGCAATGGTGAGCTTGGATTCGTTGCGTAGAGCAGTGTAAACACCTTTGACGAAAGCCAAGTCTGCTTCTTTTGAACCATCAATTGCGACCATAACATTTTGGTAACGTTGTGCCATAATGAAACCTCCTGAAATTTTCTTACTGTTATTGTAACCCTTTTCACTAAAGAAGTAAAGTAAAAATCATATTTCAATAAATATTATTGGAGATTCGATTTGGTGGAGATATGTTAAAATAAAAGAAAACGGGATAGTAGGAAACACAGCGAGGGGATGAGAAAGTATGAAAGATTTTGTTCAAGCTTCTAAAAAAATAAGTTTTCTTTATCATGGAATTATCCTTGCGTCACTTGTAGGTGAAGTAGTGATGCTTTGGCAGCTGGAAAGAGTCATGCCCGTTCTCTATCCAGGTTTTGTTGGATTTCTTCTCTTTCACTTAGTCTACCACATCATTTTATTGGTGATTGCAAAGAGAAGTGGTCGCTTGGACTATTTGGTCACGTGGGGGCTCTTTCTCATGTTTAATCTTTTGTATGATTCCTTTTTAGCATTGGTCTTTCTGGGTTTGTCTTTTGGTATGTGAGAAAATACTTCTGTACTCTAGTTGTTTAGACGGTGAGAACCTAGTCGTTGTGAGTTTTTTTCTTTGCTTGCTCATTTCAGGAAACTTGTCGCAATCCCTTTCTAGTGGTATAATGTTACTATCTCGATGAATTGAGGAAACAAGATGAAAGAATATAACAAGTCTAGTAAGTTAGAGCATGTTGCTTATGATATCCGTGGCCCTGTTTTGGAAGAAGCCATGCGGATGCGAGCAAACGGAGAAAAGATTTTACGTCTGAATACAGGGAATCCAGCAGAATTTGGCTTTACAGCGCCAGATGAGGTCATTCATGACTTGATTATGAATGCGCGTGATAGTGAAGGATATTCTGACTCCAAAGGGATTTTCTCAGCCCGCAAGGCCATCATGCAGTATTGCCAACTGAAGAAATTCCCTAATGTAGACATTGATGATATCTACCTTGGAAATGGTGTCAGTGAGCTGATTGTTATGTCCATGCAAGGACTTTTGGATAATGGCGATGAGGTCTTGGTGCCTATGCCAGACTATCCTCTCTGGACAGCCGCTGTCAGCCTAGCTGGGGGAAATGCTGTTCACTATATCTGTGATGAAGCTGCAGAGTGGTACCCTGATATTGACGATATTAAGTCAAAAATTACTTCCAATACCAAGGCAATCGTCCTTATCAATCCGAACAACCCAACTGGAGCCCTTTATCCTAAGGAACTCTTGTTGGAGATTATTGAGATTGCCCGTCAAAACGATTTGATCATTTTTGCGGATGAAATTTATGATCGCATGGTGATGGATGGGCATGTGCATACGCCTGTGGCAAGCTTGGCACCAGATGTTTTCTGTGTCAGCATGAATGGTTTGTCAAAATCTCACCGTATCGCTGGTTTCCGTGTAGGATGGATGGTCTTGTCTGGTCCTAAGCACCATGTCAAGGGCTATATCGAAGGTCTCAATATGCTGTCCAATATGCGTCTTTGCTCTAACGTTTTGGCCCAGCAAGTCGTACAAACTTCACTAGGTGGGCACCAGTCAGTGGATGAATTGCTCCTTCCTGGTGGACGGATCTATGAGCAAAGAAACTTCATTTACAATGCTATTCAAGATATCCCAGGTTTGTCTGCGGTCAAGCCGAAGGCAGGTCTTTATATCTTCCCTAAAATTGACCGCAATATGTACCGCATCGATGATGATGAACAGTTCGTTCTTGATTTCTTGAAGCAGGAAAAGGTTCTCTTGGTTCATGGTCGTGGTTTTAACTGGAAGGAACCAGACCATTTCCGTATCGTTTACCTTCCTCGTGTGGACGAATTAGCGCAAATCCAAGAAAAGATGACACGTTTCTTGAGTCAGTATCGTAGATAAGGCTTTCATAGGGAAAAGCAGGAAACATTTACTTAGAGCTATTGACAAATAGGTAAGAATCAGATAGAATAGTAAAGTATGTTTAGTAACTGATCACTTTATAGCCGGCTAAACGAATACAAAATCTATGAGGAGGTATTCATCGTGAAACGTACTTATCAACCAAGTAAACTTCGTCGTGCGCGCAAACACGGATTCCGTAACCGTATGTCAACTAAAAACGGTCGTCGCGTATTGGCAGCTCGTCGTCGTAAAGGACGCAAAGTTTTGGCTGCTTAATCCAAACGAATTCAACAAAGAAGTCAGTAGGAACTCGAGTCTACTGGCTTTTCTTTTGATTTCAAAGAGTGCATTGTCCACGAAATCGGTCATTTCAGATGAAACTCATGGAGGGCTCATTTAAAGGTCACATACAAAAAAACTCAAAACCAGAAATAAGTTACTGATTTTGAGTTTTTGTTTATTCTTTTAAGTGATAAGAGTAGCTAGCGACAACGACGTCTTCGTGCCATCTGAGAGCGTATTTTAGTTTGAGGCTCATTTGATTGTGCAGGATATTTTGCCAAGGCTTGTTAGGGATAAACTGTGGGACAAGGACTGTAACAGTGTAGTTTTTTTGCTTAGCTTCTTGGGCGATTCGTTTGACATACTTAACGCTAGGGGTGATGATGTCGCGGTAGCTAGTATTGATATTCTTCAGAGTGATATTTGGGAAGTAATCGGCAAATTCCTGAAGAATTTCTTGGTCTTTTTCTGCCGTTTCTTTAGTAGAAATGTGCATGGCTAACACTTCGTCACCGATACTTTGAGCGTAGTTAATGGCTCCGACACTTACTCGAGTAACATTTCCTACTAGGACAAGAACCAGATTGCCATCGTAGGTACGTTTTTCAATTCCTTCGTAGAGTCGCAGTTGTTTTGCCACTTTTTGGTAATGGCTGTGAATGGACAAAAAGAGGAAGGTTAAGACTAGGATAATTGGGAAGAAAGGCCAGATATCACCCAGTCTGAAGAGGAGTAAAATGAGGACAATGGCATAACAAATGATGGCCCCAAGGATATTAGCAAAGGCAGGTTTTAAGAAATTTGCTCCTTTTTCTTTTTTCCAATGACGAATCATCCCAGTCTGAGAAAGGGCAAAAGGAACGAAGACCCCGATAGTATAAAGAGGAATCAAGCGTTCAGTATTCCCGTTAAAAATGAGAAGAAGGATCATAGCCCCAAAGGCCAGAGTTAAGATACCGTTGGAGTAGCCAAGGCGATCCCCCTTTTCCATAAAGAGATGGGGCATGTACTTATTTTTAGCCATATTGTAAGCCAGCATAGGGAAGGCTGAAAAGCCAGTATTTGCAGCTACAGCTAGAATCAAGGCTGTTGAGAACTGGAAGAGATAGTAGCTAGCATGACCAAAGAATGAATCGCCAAGAATGCCCTTGGCCATTTGCGAGAGGATGGTTTCTCCATTTTGAGGTGTGATGCCCATCCAGTAGTTTAGGAAGGTAATGCCTGCAAAAAGAAATCCTAAAATGAGGGACATGATGGTCAAGGTTTGAGCAGCATTCTTTTCTTTCGGAGTTTTGAAAAATGGTACCGCATTTGAAATAGCCTCAACCCCTGTCAGAGAGGCAGAGCCACTGGTAAAGGCTCTCAATAGGAGAACGATGGAAAGTCTCGGAACGGTTTGTCCAATGGTTGAAGTCGCCTGATAGTTTAGGGAACCTGTAAACAGTTGAAAGAACCCATAAAGCAAGAGAAAGACGGTACTGAAGATAAAGAGGTAGACGGGAATCATCAGAGAGCTGGCAGATTCTTTCAAGCCTCTTAAATTTAAGAGCATGAGCAGGCAGACTAGGAAAATAGAGATATGAAGATTATAAGGATGGAGGGCAGGGATGGCTGCTGTAATAGCATCAGCCCCAGACGCAACGGATACGGCTACTGTCAGCATATAGTCAACAAGGAGGCTACCACCTGCAATCAAGCCTAGTTTAGGGGAGAGATTTTCCCGAGTGACCATATAAGCTCCTCCACCTTGAGGATAGGCGTGGATGATTTGACGATAGGAAATGGTCAAACTAGCGAGGAGTAAGAGGACAAAAATACCAATAGGGAGGCTCCACCAAATTGCGAGAGGAGAGAGACTAACTAAAACGAGAATGACTTGTTCAGGCCCGTAGGCAATAGAAGACAGGGCATCACTGGATAACATTGCAAGTGCCTGCATTTTTCCAAGTAATCCCCCTTCGCCGTCTGTGAGAGACTTGAGTGGTCGACCGATAAAGGTATATTTTAATTTTCTAAACATTTTCGTTTCCTTTGCTGAAAATTTCAATAAGTGTTATTATACTGCTTTGAAAAAAGGCAGTCAAGGGAGAATGATTGGTATTAGAATATTTTTACAAGCCGAGGGATGCTATTTTTGGTATAATAGATGGAAGAAAATGAGGTTAGAAGAGATGATTTTTGATACGCACACACATTTAAATGTGGAAGAATTTGCAGGACGTGAGGCCGAAGAAATCGCCTTGGCTGCTGAGATGGGTGTGACACAGATGAATATTGTTGGTTTTGATAAGCCAACAATTGAGCGAGCCCTAGAATTGTCAGATGAGTATGAGCAACTCTACGCAACTATTGGTTGGCATCCGACGGAAGCAGGGACTTACACAGATGAGGTCGAAGCTTACTTGCTTGAAAAACTAAAACATCCCAAGGTTGTTGCCTTGGGGGAGATTGGTCTGGACTATCACTGGATGACAGCACCTAAGGAAGTACAGGAGCAGGTTTTTCGTCGTCAGATTCAGCTGTCTAAGGACTTGAATTTGCCCTTTGTGGTCCATACTCGTGATGCGCTAGAAGATACTTATGAGATTATCAAGAGTGAGGGCGTTGGTCCTCGTGGTGGCATCATGCATTCATTTTCAGGCTCTTTGGAGTGGGCTGAGAAGTTTGTCGAGCTTGGTATGACTATTTCCTTTTCTGGAGTGGTGACCTTTAAGAAAGCGACTGATATCCAAGAAGCTGCTAGAGAACTTTCCTTGGACAAGATGTTGGTAGAAACAGATGCGCCCTACTTGGCACCAGTTCCTAAACGTGGTCGTGAAAACAAGACAGCCTACACCCGCTATGTAGTAGACTTTATTGCCGACTTGCGTGGCATGACGACAGAAGAATTAGCTGCTGTGACAAGTGCCAATGCAGAGCGTATTTTTGGATTGGAAAAACAATCATGAAAGAGAAAATTTCCCAAGTCATCGTAGTCGAAGGACGGGATGATACGGCCAATCTCAAACGTTATTTTGACGTAGAGACCTATGAGACACGAGGATCGGCAATCAATAATCAAGATATAGAGCGAATTCAACGCCTGCATGAACTGTATGGAGTCGTTGTTTTTACAGATCCAGATTTTAATGGGGAGCGGATTCGGCGCATGATTATGACGGCCATTCCGACAGTTCAGCATGCCTTTCTCAAACGAGATGAGGCTGTTCCCAAATCCAAGACCAAGGGACGTTCTCTGGGAATCGAACATGCTAGTTATGAGGACCTGAAAACAGCGCTGGCTCAGGTGACAGAGCAATTTGAAAACGAGAACGAGTTCGACATTAGTCGTGGTGACTTGATTCGCCTAGGATTCTTAGCGGGAGAAGACAGTCGTAGGCGCAGAGAGTATCTAGGCGAACAGCTCCGCATCGGCTATTCCAACGGCAAGCAACTTCTCAAGCGCTTAGAGTTGTTTGGAGTGACCTTGGCAGAAGTGGAAGAAGTGATGGCTAAGTATTCAGACTAACGGAGTCAGAAATGAAAAAAGTGATTATTACGGGTGGCAATAGTGGTATTGGCTATCAGGCTGCAAAACAATTAGCTGAAAAGGACTGGTCAGTGACTCTATTTTGCCGACGGAAAGAAGCTGCTGAGCAAGCCTGTAAGAAAATCCGTCAACAAACAGGAAATCCGCATGTAGATTATATCTTGGTTGATTTATCTGAGATGAAAAGTGTCAAGGAAGCGGTAGAACAGTATATCCAAAAAGAAGAGACTTTAGATGTTTTAATGAACAATGCGGCTGATTTTGACTTATCGGTCAAAAAGCCAATCCTGACTAGGGAGGGATTAGAAAAGCAATTTGCGACCAACGTGGTTGCTCCCTTTTTACTTTCTACCTTGTTGAAGGGCTTGTTGGAAAAGTCAGAAAGTGGTCGGATTATTAATATTTCTTCCCAAGGGCTGATGCTTTATCCCTTCATGAAGCTTGATTTTGAAAATTTAGCTGGTCAAAAACATTATAGTCCTGCCAAGACCTATTATCAGAATAAACTGGCCTTGTTGATGCTGTCGCTTTATATGCGGAAACATTGGAAAGGTATCAAGGTTCAGGCAATCCGTGTGACCAATGTCAAAGTTGATATGCGTCGCTATGATCACCTCAGCACTTTTATGAAAAATTTGTATAAAATCAAGTCAAGATTTTCAATTAGCCCTGAAGAAATGGCCAAAGTCTACACAGCCTTATCTACAGAAGATGGATATGACGGTTTTTTGTATGACGAGAAATGTAGGGAAGTAAAAGCAAATAGATTTGCTTATGAAGAAGCGGAGCAAGCAAAACTCTATTCCTTACTTGAACAACTGACCTTTTCAAGAGACAATCTATAAAGAATTAGAAAAATAAATTTTATGCTTACTTCAATAGTGGAAAGAAATTTAGATATCGAAATCTGTTTGGAGAGTCCTGAAAAGTGATAACAATAACCAGATAACCCGAAAATATAAGGGGAATGTGTTACAATAGAGGTACTAGCATACGCTTCAACTATGCTCAATACCATGCCTGATAAAAAAAGATAATTGATAAAATCAGCACTTGGGTGAAATTAATGAGGAAAAGCAATGGGAATTTTTGATTTTTTTAAAAAGACAGAAGAACAGAAGACAACAGAAGAAACCAAAGGAGATGCTTGTCTAGGAGTTTTGGGTTTCTTTCCAATGAAAGAAAAGAGGGAATTACTGATTGCTGCGACTTTGGAAGGGAGTTTGACAGTTGGTGATCGTCTTCAGTTTTGCAATCCCGATCAAGGTATGGATACTCTTGAAACTGTAGTTGTAAAAAAACTTACTTGCCAAAACAAAGATGTGGAATCTCTTAGAGATGAGGAGTTGGTTTATCTAGAGATCGATATGCTTTCCTCTCTAGCTAAGTTAAAAAAGGGAAGTGTGCTCTATAGTCCTGGTGTAGATGAAAAAAAGCGTTTATCTAGCTATGCTTATGCTCTCTATCGAACTTTTGTGACTATTCAAGAAGGTAAAGTAAGCGATGAGGACTATCAGAATCTTAGTCTTGATGATAGTATCGAAATTTTACAGGCTTTTTTATGGGATTGCCGTCAAAAACCAAAAAGTGAAGAGAGCAATCAAGAAAATACTCGTAAGTCAGAACGTCTAGCAGAAATTGTCAAGGACAAGTTGCTAGAAGCAGATTCGATTTATGCTGTTTATTCAGAAAATACTGGGGAACCTTATCTTTTCTCAACTACATATGATAGAGGTGACGAAGGCTATCTCTGCACTGACCCAATGATTATGGTATTTACATCTCGTTGGTATCATCAGTATAAAGAAGCAATAGAAAAACAATTAAACTCAGAGATAAAACTGATTGAAAATACGGAAGATAAAAAAGGAATTGAGAATTTTCTTGGGACAGCTTTTTACTTGAATGGTGCTTTAGGAGCATTCTTTAATACCAAAGAAGTTAGTATAAGTTCTTCCATTTTAGTTCAAAAACCAGATTTTTCAGGCTTGCCAGAGATACAAGTTCCTGTTATGAACCCTGATATTGTGAGATGGATGCTTTTGATGGGACAGATGGATAGACCGACTACAGAAGAGGAAGAATTAATTTATAAACTCTATTATAAGTTCTTTTCATTGGCAATGCCAAAAGCTAAATTCCTTCTTCCTATAAATGCATCATCAGGATTTCCTGAACCTAATCAGGAAAGTAATGCTCATGTTTTAGAAGAATCTGCTACATTTAATCTTCCGACTAGAGAAGGAAAAAATGGACGAAATTCGGTTTCAGTGTTTACTGATTGGAAACGTTTGCGAATGGTTTTCGATGAAAATTGGAGCGCTATGATTGAAAACGCTGGAGGCATGATTGAAATCTTTGACTATGCCATTAACCAGACTGAGTATTATAAAGCGGGTGTTTATGTCAGTGACAAAGCGTTTAAAGAAATGCAACAGTTCAGTGAGGAACTAGAAGGAAGAGCTAAAGGCTGATCAAGAGATGAAAATAATCGTTGATAGAGAGTCTATCTGTATGGGTGATGATGTTCTGCCTCACAAGGTAGAACTTGAAGCTCCTGAGGACATAACAGTAGAGGAATTTTATGATTTTCTTCAAAAGGACAGATATTTGCCTAGATTGGATACAGAGTGGCTTCTCCGACATGGTGGGCAGACAATAACAAGCTATCATACAGAAACAAAAGAACTGACGAATCCCAATATCTATTTAAAAGACCTGATTCATCAGAGTTCCAGAGGAAATGAATTTGTTTGGATATATCGCCGTTCCTATTAGAAAAGAGAATAAATGATTTTCTTAAAAGATAATGAATGAAAATTAGAACAATATGCATTGATTTTTTGACAACAAGAGGCGTTCTAAACAGTTGGCCCTGTTTGGGGTGACTTTGACGGAAGGCAAAGCCTTCATAAAAATGGTGAAAGGAAACGATATGGCAAATAGAAGCTATATTTATTTAAAAAACGGAAAAGATGTACGTATTTTAACGGAGGGAGTTTACACTATTCCTTATTTTTGGCAATTATTTTGGGATGAAAAAGATGTGCGAATGCCTAATATTCTCTGGAAGAAATTTAATATCTTACTTCCTATTGAAAAATTCCAGAAAAATGCCACCAAAAATCGCTCCTTTTTAGAAAAGAATGCTCCTCAGACCTTGCAACTATATGATGATTTTGTTCGCTATATTCTTGCAAATGTCAAAGCAGGTGACATGCTAGGATTTGATGTTTTAGAAGTTGCTGATATGGATGGATTGACTATAGCTTCGCGTAAGCTTCTAAAAAATATCCGAGCCATTCAGGAAAATCAACCCCAAGAATTGGATTTTTCTTTAACAGAAAAGAACGTAATTTGGTCTGCTATGGGATTTCCTGATTATTATGCCCCAAAATTATTGCCAGAAGATAATATTCTAGACTCGGTTGCATACCAAGATGAGTTGAAGAAAATGCAAGGCCCAAAAGATAATCAAGAACAAGACCAAGAAGAAAAACAAGCACAAGGTCGAGAAGAGAATCAAAAACAAGACCAAGAAGAAAAACAAGCACAGGGTCAAGAAGAGAACCAAGAACAACATCAAGAAGACGAGCAAGCACCACGTAAAGAAGATGAGCAAGTGCTCGATGAGACCGGTGCCGAATCTAAAGATGACGAGTACCATATTCCTTTGAGATTTTGGTTTCTCTTGGTGTTGGTAATTGTTTGGGTTTATAGATTGTTTTTAGCTAACAAATAGAAAAGAGAATAGATGAGAATTGCAGATTATAGCGTGACCAAGGCAGTGCTGGAGCGTCACGGTTTTACCTTTAAAAAGTCCTTCGGGCAAAATTTCCTGACGGATACCAATATCCTTCAAAAAATCGTGGATACGGCTGAAATTGATGATCAGGTTAATGTCATCGAAATCGGGCCAGGGATTGGTGCTTTGACAGAATTTTTGGCTGAGCGTGCGGCAGAGGTTATGGCCTTTGAGATTGACCACCGTTTGGTGCCAATTCTAGCGGATACCCTGCGTGATTTTGACAATGTGACAGTAGTCAACGAGGACATTCTCAAAGTTGACTTGATCCAGCATATCCAGAATTTCAAAAATCCTGACCTGCCAATCAAGGTAGTAGCCAATTTGCCCTACTATATCACAACGCCTATTCTCATGCATTTGATCGAGAGTGGCATTCCTTTTAGTGAGTTTGTCGTCATGATGCAGAAAGAAGTGGCGGATCGTATCTCCGCTCAACCCAATACCAAGGCTTACGGTAGTTTGTCGATTGCTGTCCAGTATTACATGACAGCCAAGGTTGCCTTTATCGTGCCTCGTACGGTCTTTGTGCCAGCGCCGAATGTTGACTCGGCTATCCTGAAAATGGTACGTCGTCCAGAACCAGCCGTAGCAGTGAAAGATGAGAACTTCTTCTTTAAGGTTTCCAAGGCTAGTTTCACCCATCGTCGTAAGACCTTATGGAACAACTTAACAGGCTACTTTGGGAAAACTGATGAAGTCAAGGATAAGCTGACCAAGGCTTTGGACCAAGCAGGCTTGTCACCATCTGTGCGTGGGGAAGCACTTAGCTTGGAAGAATTTGCTAGCCTTTCAGATGCGCTTAAAGGACAAGGACTCTAAGATGCAGGGACAAATTATTAAAGCCTTGGCAGGATTCTATTATGTAGAGAGTGATGGCCAAGTCTATCAGACACGTGCGCGTGGGAATTTCCGCAAAAAAGGTCATACACCCTACGTTGGGGATTGGGTAGATTTTTCTGCCGAGGAAAATTCCGAAGGTTATATCCTCAAGATTCACGAACGGAGAAACAGTCTGGTCCGTCCGCCCATTGTCAATATTGACCAAGCTGTGGTGATCATGTCCGTCAAGGAACCGGACTTCAACAGCAATTTGCTGGATCGTTTCTTGGTTCTTTTGGAGTACAAGGGCATCCATCCCATCGTCTATATTTCTAAAATGGACTTGCTGGAAGATAGAGGAGAACTGGATTTTTACCAACAGACTTACGGTGCCATTGGTTATGACTTTGTGACTAATAAGGAAGAGCTCTTGCCACTATTAACAAACAAGGTGACAGTCTTTATGGGGCAGACTGGTGTTGGGAAGTCAACCCTTCTTAATAAAATCGCACCTGACCTCAATCTAGAAACGGGAGAAATTTCTGATAGTTTAGGTCGTGGTCGCCATACTACTCGAGCTGTTAGTTTTTACAACCTCAATGGTGGTAAAATCGCAGATACACCAGGATTTTCATCTCTGGATTATGAAGTATCAAGTGCTGAAGAGCTGAACCAGGCCTTTCCAGAGATTGCTAGTGTCAGTCGCGACTGTAAGTTCCGCACTTGTACGCATACCCATGAGCCATCTTGCGCTGTAAAGCCAGTAGTAAAAGAGGGCATCATTGCGAACTTCCGTTTCGACAACTATCTGCAATTCCTCAGTGAGATTGAAAATCGTAGAGAAACCTATAAAAAAGTCAGTAAAAAAATTCCAAAATAAGGAGAAACCTATGTCTCAATACAAGATTGCTCCGTCAATTCTGGCAGCAGATTATGCCAACTTTGAACGTGAAATCAAACGCCTAGAAGCAACTGGTGCAGAATATGCCCATATCGATATCATGGATGGGCACTTTGTACCGCAAATCAGTTTTGGTGCAGGTGTGGTTGAAGCTCTTCGCCCTCATAGCAAGATGGTCTTTGACTGCCACTTGATGGTATCAAATCCTGAGCATCATCTAGAAGATTTTGCGCGTGCAGGTGCAGATATTATCAGTATCCATGTGGAAGCAACACCTCATATTCATGGAGCACTTCAAAAGATTCGCTCTCTTGGTGTCAAATCTTCGGTCGTCATTAACCCTGGTACACCTGTTGAGGCGATTAAGCATGTGCTACACTTAGTTGACCAAGTCTTGGTCATGACAGTGAATCCTGGATTTGGAGGACAAGCCTTTCTGCCTGAAACCATGGACAAGGTTTGTGAGTTGGTTGCCCTTCGTGAGGAAAAAGGTTTGAACTTTGAGATCGAAGTCGATGGTGGGATTGATGATCAAACCATTTCTCAAGCTAAAGAAGCTGGTGCTACAGTTTTTGTAGCAGGGTCTTATGTCTTTAAGGGAGATGTCAATGAACGAGTGCAAACTCTCAGAAAACAACTGGACTAGGGTTGCCGTTTTTGCAGGCGGAGACCGTGGGCATTATCGGACGGATTTTGATAGCTTTGTCGGTGTGGATCGCGGTTCGCTCTGGGTCTTGGAAGAAGACTTGCCTCTCACTCTAGCAGTTGGAGATTTTGATTCGGTGACTGGAGACGAATGTCAGTTGATTCAAAAACGAGCTTTGCGCTTTGTTCAAGCCCAGCCAGAAAAGGATGATACGGATCTGGAATTGGCTCTCTTGACCATCTTTGAGCAAAATTCTCAGGCTCAGGTGACTATTTTTGGGGCTTTGGGTGGTCGTATTGACCATATGCTGGCCAATGTCTTTCTGCCTAGCAATCCCAAGTTGACCCCCTATATGCGCCAAATCGCGATTGAGGATGGGCAAAATGTGATTGCCTATTGTCCAGAAGGGACCAGTCAGCTAGAGCCCCGTTCAGACTACGATTATCTAGCTTTTATGCCAGTTCGGGATAGTCAGCTGACCATTCTCGGTGCCAAGTATGAGTTGACAGAGGAAAATTTTTTCTTTAAAAAAGTGTACGCTTCTAACGAATATATAGATAGGGAAGTTTCGGTGACTTGCCCAGATGGCTATGTCGTCGTGCTGCATAGCAAGGACAGGAGGTAGGATGGAGACTGTATTACTACTATTATTAATTGCCAACCTAGCTGGACTCTTTCTGATTTGGCAAAGGCAGGATAAACAAGACAAGTACCTAGCCAAGAGCTTGGAGGATCAGGCAGACAATCTTTCAGATCAACTGGATTACCGCTTTGAACAAGCTAGACAAGCCAGTCAGCTAGATCAAAAAGATTTGGAAGTGGCTGTCAGCGACCGTTTGCAAGAAGTGCGAATGGAGTTGCACCAAGGCCTGACGCAAGTCCGTCAAGAAATGACAGATAATCTTTTGCAAACTAGGGACAAGACCGACCAACGCCTCCAAGCCTTGCAGGAGTCCAATGAGCAACGTTTAGAACAAATGCGCCAGACGGTCGAGGAAAAACTGGAAAAGACCTTGCAGACGCGCTTGCAGGCTTCCTTTGAGACAGTTTCAAAGCAACTAGAGTCGGTCAACCGAGGTTTGGGAGAAATGCAGACAGTTGCCCGCGATGTTGGTGCCCTCAACAAGGTTCTCTCTGGGACCAAGACGCGAGGGATTCTGGGAGAATTGCAACTGGGGCAAATCATCGAAGACATCATGACACCTGCCCAGTACGAACGAGAATTTGCAACGGTTGAAAACTCCAGTGAACGTGTGGAATACGCCATCAAGTTACCTGGCCAAGGCGACCAGGAATACGTCTATCTACCAATTGACTCCAAGTTTCCACTGGCAGATTATTACCGCCTAGAAGAAGCCTATGAGGCGGGTGACAAGGACGAAATTGAACGCTGTCGCAAATCTCTCTTGGCAAGCGTTAAGCGTTTCGCCAAGGATATCAAGAGCAAGTATCTATCTCCTCCTAGGACGACCAATTTTGGAGTCTTGTTTGTTCCGACAGAAGGACTTTATTCGGAAATCGTCCGCAATCCGGTCTTCTTCGATGATTTGAGACGGGAGGAGCAGATTATCGTTGCTGGTCCAAGTACACTATCAGCCCTGCTTAACTCTCTATCAGTTGGCTTCAAGACTCTCAATATCCAAAAGAGTGCCGACCATATCAGCAAGACTCTTGCCAGCGTCAAGACCGAGTTTGGCAAGTTTGGTGGCATTCTGGTCAAAGCACAAAAGCATCTCCAACATGCCTCTGGCAATATTGATGAATTATTAAACCGTCGCACCACAGCTATTGAGCGGACGCTCCGTCACATTGAGTTATCAGAAGATGAGCCTGCGCTTGATCTACTCCATTTCCAAGAAGATGAGGAAGAATATGAAGATTAGTCACATGAAAAAAGATGAGCTGTTTGAAGGTTTTTACCTGATTAAGTCAGCTGACCTAAGACAGACGCGTGCTGGGAAAAATTACCTAGCCTTTACCTTCCAAGACGATAGTGGCGAGATTGAAGGGAAACTTTGGGATGCCCAACCTCATAACGTCGAGGCCTTTACCGCTGGGAAAGTCGTCCACATGCAGGGACGTCGAGAAGTTTACAACAACACTCCACAAGTCAATCAAATCACGCTTCGTTTACCTCAGCATGGGGAACCCAATGATCCAGCTGACTTCAAGGTCAAGTCACCAGTCGATGTTAAGGAAATCCGTGACTACATGTCACAAATGATTTTCAAGATTGAAAATCCTGTCTGGCAGCGTATCGTTCGCAGTCTCTACACCAAGTATGATAAGGAATTCTACTCCTATCCAGCTGCAAAGACCAACCACCATGCCTTTGAAACTGGTTTGGCCTATCATACAGCAACCATGGTGCGCTTAGCAGATGCCATTAGCGAGATCTATCCTCAGCTCAATAAGAGCCTCCTCTATGCGGGGATTATGTTGCACGACTTGGCCAAGGTTTTAGAACTCAGTGGTCCCGATCAGACGGAGTACACAGTGCGAGGCAATCTTATCGGCCATATCGCCCTCATCGATAGCGAAATTACCAAGACAGTCATGGAACTCGGCATCGATGATACTAGAGAAGAAGTGGTGCTACTGCGCCATGTGATTCTCAGTCATCATGGCTTGCTGGAGTATGGAAGTCCGGTTCGTCCACGCATTATGGAGGCAGAGATTATTCATATGATTGACAATCTAGATGCCAGCATGATGATGATGTCAACAGCTCTAGCTTTGGTGGACAAAGGAGAGATGACCAATAAAATCTTCGCTATGGACAATCGTTCCTTCTATAAACCAGATTTAGATTAATGATTTAAGAAAAACGAGCATTTTTTACGCAATAATGTTCGTTTTTTTATGTGAATGTGGTATAATGGATAAAATATCAAAATTAAATGGAATGGTAAATAAAAATGAAATTAAGAAGAAGTGATCGGATGGTTGTCATTTCCAACTATTTGATTAATAATCCATACAAACTAACAAGTCTCAATACCTTTGCAGAAAAGTACGAATCTGCTAAATCATCGATTTCAGAGGACATCGTGATTATCAAGCGTGCCTTTGAGGAAATCGAAATCGGCCATATCCAGACAGTGACTGGAGCAGGTGGTGGCGTTATCTTTACACCATCAATCTCGAGTCATGAAGCTAAAGAAATAATCGCAGACTTGCGTGACAAACTTTCAGAAAGCGACCGTATCTTGCCAGGTGGCTACATCTACCTATCTGATTTGCTCAGTACACCTACCATTTTGAAAAATATTGGGCGCATCATTGCCAAGAGCTTTATGGACCAAAAAATCGATGCTGTTATGACAGTAGCAACAAAAGGGGTGCCACTCGCAAATGCAGTTGCCAATGTCCTCAATGTTCCATTTGTCATTGTGCGTCGTGACTTGAAAATTACCGAAGGTTCAACGGTCAGCGTCAACTATGTATCAGGTTCCAGCGGTGACCGCATTGAGAAAATGTTCCTTTCAAAACGCAGTCTCAAGGCAGGCAGTCGTGTCTTGATCGTGGATGACTTCCTGAAAGGTGGCGGAACTGTCAACGGTATGATTAGTCTCTTGCGTGAGTTCGATTCTGAACTAGCTGGTGTCGCAGTCTTTGCAGACAATGCCCAAGAAGAACGTGAAAAGCAGTTTGATTACAAGTCACTCTTGAAAGTAACCAATATTGATGTTAAGAACCAATCCATCGATGTTGAGATTGGAAATATCTTTGACGAAGACAAATAAGAGATAGAACTAAAGGTTGGAACGATTGTCCCAGCCTTTCTTTGCAAACAGAATAGAAGGATGCTTATGAAAACACCATTTATCAGTCGAGAAGATTTAGAAACGATTGTTTCCGAATTCCCAACACCCTTTCACTTGTATGATGAGAAGGGGATTCGTGAAAAAGCAAGAGCCGTCAACCAGGCCTTTTCCTGGAATAAGGGCTTTAAAGAATATTTTGCAGTCAAGGCCACTCCAACTCCAGCCATCTTGAAAATCCTCCAAGAGGAAGGTTGTGGTGTGGACTGTTCTAGTTATGTAGAGCTCTTGATGAGCCATAAACTGGATTTTCCCGGTTCTGAAATCATGTTCTCTTCTAACAACACGCCTGACAAGGAATATGTCTATGCGCGTGAATTGGGCGCAACCATTAACTTGGATGCCTTTGAAGACATTGAACATCTGGAGCGAGCGGCAGGCATTCCAGAAATCATCTCTTGTCGTTACAATCCTGGAGGCGTTTTTGAGCTAGGAACAGATATCATGGACAATCCTGGAGAAGCCAAGTTTGGGATGACCAAGGACCAGCTTTTTGAAGCCTTTGCGATTTTGAAGGAAAAAGGAGCCAAGACCTTTGGGATTCACTCTTTCCTAGCATCCAATACTGTCACCCATCTCTATTATCCAGAGTTGGCCCGTCAGCTCTTTGAATTGGCTGTTGAAATCAAGGAAAAGTTGGGCATTTCGCTAGACTTTATCAATCTTTCTGGCGGTATTGGTGTCAATTACCGTCCAGACCAGGAGCCAAACGATATTGCGATGATTGGTGAAGGTGTGCGTAAGGTTTATGAAGAAGTCCTTATGCCAGCAGGTCTTGGTCAGGTCAAGATTTTCACCGAATTGGGTCGTTTTATGTTAGCCCCTCACGGAGCTCTCGTCACAAAAGTCACCCATAAGAAGAAAACCTACCGTACCTATCTAGGTGTGGATGCATCAGCAGTCAACCTGATGCGCCCAGCCATGTATGGAGCCTACCACCATATCAGCAATCTGACGCAACCAGCT
Organism: Streptococcus oralis; assembly: GCF_003943825.1. GTDB lineage: Bacteria > Bacillota > Bacilli > Lactobacillales > Streptococcaceae > Streptococcus > Streptococcus oralis_CD. The sequence continues at coordinate 52,296 of NZ_RJNJ01000008.1, read as the reverse complement.
GGACCGGTGGAGGTCGTAGATGTGGTTGGATCGCTCTGTGAAAACAATGATAAATTTGCCGTTAACCGCGAACTACCTCATACAGAAATCGGTGATTTGCTGGTAATTCATGATACAGGTGCACATGGATTCTCCATGGGTTATCAGTACAATGCCAAACTACGCTCGGCAGAAATCCTCTATACCGAAGAAGGAAAAGCCCGCCAAATCCGCCGTGCAGAGCGCCCTGAGGACTATTTCGCAACCTTGTATGGTTTTGATTTTGAATCGGATCATTAAAAGAAATTGAAAATGAAAGTGAAAAACAGATTGCTTTCTAAAAAATAGACAAAAAAACCTTGTTTTTCACCTTACTCGTGATATAATAAAACTATAAAACGGTTTCAAGGAAGGTGACGATATGTCTGAAGAAACAATTGACTATGGACAAGTGACAGGAATGGTGCATTCGACAGAGAGTTTTGGGGCGGTAGATGGCCCCGGGATTCGTTTCATTGTCTTTTTGCAGGGTTGTCACATGCGTTGCCAGTACTGCCATAACCCTGATACATGGGCTATGGAGACCAATAAATCACGTGAACGGACAGTAGACGATGTCTTGACAGAAGCCCTTCGCTATCGTGGTTTCTGGGGAGACAAGGGGGGAATCACTGTTAGTGGAGGAGAAGCCCTCTTACAGATTGATTTCCTAATTGCCCTCTTTACCAAGGCCAAGGAAAAAGGAATCCACTGTACCTTGGATACCTGTGCTCTTCCGTTCCGTAATAAACCACGTTATCTCGAAAAGTTTAATAAACTCATGGCGGTGACAGATTTGGTTCTCTTGGATATCAAGGAAATCAACGAAGAGCAGCACAAGATTGTCACAAGTCAAACCAATAAAAATATCTTGGCCTGTGCCCAGTACCTATCAGATATTGGGAAGCCTGTTTGGATTCGCCATGTGCTGGTTCCAGGTTTGACGGACAGAGATGAGGATTTGATCGAACTCGGTAAGTTTGTAAAGACCCTCAAAAACGTTGATAAGTTTGAAATCTTGCCTTATCATACGATGGGAGAATTCAAGTGGCGTGAACTAGGAATTCCTTATTCGCTCGAAGGGGTAAAACCTCCAACAGCAGACCGTGTTAAGAATGCCAAGGAATTGATGGATACAGAAAGCTACCAAGACTACATGAAACGTGTTCATGGATAAAAAAGAAGCCTGATGGAGACATCGGGCTTTTGTGATGCATAAAAAGCCTAGCCTTTCAGCTAAGCTTTTTTCTTATTTTCTAGAATGTTGTTTACCAGCATTGCGTTTTTTATGTTTCTTGTTAGTCATGATCGCAGTTGCTTGGTTTGGAGTGACATCTTTGCGCCCGCCTCCAGTTGAAAATGAACGTGCTTTTGGTGGATTTTTGGCAAATTCTTCACGAACTTTTTTGCGAAGTTTTGGACGAACAACGTAGTTAACGATGAATTGTTGGAGAATCATCATGAAACCACCGACAACCCAGTAAAGTGTCACACTTGCTGGTGCGAAGAAGGAGAAGACGACAATCATGAGTGGGCTCATGTAAATCATTTTCTTGAGCTGTTCTCTTTGCATCTCGTCTTCTACTCCATGAAGTGAAAGGAGTGATTGGAGGTAGTAGAGGACACCAGCAAAGGCTACGAGGAGCATACTTGGTGAACCTAGAGGAATTCCTAGGTAGTTTGCTTGAGCAACCCCTTCAGTATGTTGGGCTGCAAAGTAGATAGCAGAGAAGAAAGGCATTTGAATGAGGATAGGGAAACATCCTACACCACCGAACATGCTGATACCGTGTTCTTTCTGAGCGGCAAAGAGAGCTTGTTGAGCCTCTAGCTTTTCTTCCTGAGTTGTTGCTTCTTTAAGACGTGTTTGGTGTGGCTCAAGGACGTGCTTGAGGGCGTTCATCTTTTCAGAGTGAAGTGTCGCCTTCCATGATTGGTAGATACCAAGTGGCAAGATAATCAAGCGCACGATAATGGTTACGATAATGATAGCGACCCCGAAGCCTAGACCTTTATCAGTAGCGAAGTACTTGATAGCTTCTCCCATCGGAGCACCTAAGAAATCCCAAACGGGACCAATTGGCTTACCTGTTGCATTATCAATCTGAACGCAACCTGTCAAGACGAGTAGCATAGCCACTCCCATAGCAGAGAGGGCAAAATGTTTAATAGATTTCAATGTTTTCATTCCTTCTTTAAAAATTATACCTTTCTATTCTACTGTTTTTTTGTAAAATATACAATAGTTCTGGAGACCTAATTTGCGACTTTGAAGTCTGAATAGGATGAAAAGTTGCTCATTTGCACATCCAGATAGGTAACTTTTGAAAAAGGCGTTGGACCTTTACGGATTTCTTGGATAAATTTTGCCATAGTGGTAGAGGAGTCTGCCTGAGCGAGAATTTCCACTGTGCCATCGTCGTTATTCCAGACACGACCAGTGATGCCACCGATTTCAAGAGCTAAAGTATAAACACCCCAGCGAAAACCAACACCCTGTACCCTGCCTTGGGCAATCATTCTAACCTTTTGCATACTAAACCCCTTTGATTGTGTTATAATGTTTCTATGACTATTATAACCTCAAAAACCAATTCTGTGGTAAAAAACGCCAAGAAATTGCATCAAAAAAAATATCGAAAGTCTGCCTATTTGATTGAAGGTTGGCACTTGTTTGAAGAAACTGTTCAAGCTGGAGTGAGGATTGAGAAGATTTTTGCTCTGGAAAGTTACCGAAATCAGTTAGCTGCTTTTCCTCAAACGGTCTGGGTTTCAGAGGATATTTTGCGGGATTTAGCAGATACGCAAACTCCTCAAGGCATTGTTGCAGTGATTCAAAAAGAAGAAGTGGGACTGCCTGATTTTAGTCAGGGTAAGTTTCTATTTTTAGAAGATGTTCAAGATCCTGGTAATGTGGGTACAATGATTCGGACGGCGGATGCGGCAGGTTTTACAGGGGTTATTGTTTCAGACAAGTCAGCGGATATCTACAGTCTCAAGACCCTGCGTTCCATGCAAGGAAGTCATTTTCATTTGCCCATCTATCGGCTGTCTCCTGTAAACTTTATAGCAGAGGCAAAGAAGAGCGATTTGCCCATTCTAGCAACGACCTTATCGAGAGATTCAAAGGATTATCGTGAGCTTTCTTCACTAGAGAACTTTGTTTTAGTCATGGGAAATGAAGGACAGGGGATTAGTTCTGTCATGGCTGAGAGTGCTGATCAGCTGGTTCATATAGGCATGAAAGGTCGAGCAGAAAGTCTCAACGTAGCAGTTGCAGCAGGCATTTTGATGTTTTATTTCAGCTAATTTATAAAATCTTTGTTATAATCAAGACATATTTATAGAAAAAGGAGAATCAGAATGAATCAAACGATTATTCAAGAACGTTCAGGTCTCAATCAATTTTACGCTAAGGTTTATGCCTTTGTGGGACTTGGGATTGGTCTATCAGCTCTCGTGTCAGCTTTGATGTTGACAGTCTTTCAGTCCCAATTGGTCTACTTTTTAATGCATGGCCGTCTCTGGTTGATGATTGCAACTTTTGCAGAACTTGCTCTAGTCTTTGTTGCAAGTAGCATGGCTGCAAAAAATAGCCCAGCAGCTCTCCCAGTATTTTTAGTTTATTCTGTTTTAAATGGCTTTACGCTGAGTTTTGTCGTAGCCTTCTATACGCCGGGAACAGTCTTGTCAGCCTTTGTATCCAGTGCCCTACTCTTCTTTGTCATGGCGGCAATCGGAATTTTCACTAAGAAAGATTTGAGTGGAATGGGACGAGCTTTGATGGCAGCGCTTGTTGGTCTCATCATTGCCATGGTTGTGAATCTATTTTTAGCCAATAGCTTCTTTGACTACATGATTAGTATTGCCATGGTCTTGGTTTTCTCAGGTTTGATTGCTTGGGACAACCAAAAGATTCGCTATGTTTACGAGCAGTCACGAGGACAAGTAGCGACAGGATGGGTCATCTCAATGGCTCTCAGCATCTACCTAGACTTTATCAACCTCTTCCTTAGCATTTTACGTATCTTTGGTCGAAACGATTAATGAATGTCAGAGTCAGTGTTCAAAAGAGCACTGACTTTTTCTTATTTACTCTTTTCTTTTCTTGGAAATAGGTGTATAATGCTTTTAACTAATTTTTGAGGAGCTGTTTATGAAGAAAAGTTTTATTCATCAACAAGAAGAAATTTCCTTTGTCAAAAACACTTTTACCCAGTATTTGAAAGATAAGTTAGAAGTTGTTGAAGTTCAAGGTCCTATCTTGAGTAAGGTCGGAGATGGGATGCAGGACAACCTTTCAGGTGTCGAAAATCCAGTATCCGTCAAGGTTTTGCAGATTCCAGATGAAACCTATGAAGTCGTTCACTCACTTGCCAAATGGAAACGCCACACCTTGGCTCGTTTTGGTTTCGGTGAAGGTGAAGGTCTGTTTGTTCACATGAAGGCCCTTCGTCCAGACGAAGATTCGCTCGACGCGACCCACTCAGTTTATGTGGACCAGTGGGATTGGGAGAAGGTTATCCCAAACGGTCAACGCAATATCGCCTATCTCAAAGAAACTGTTGAGAAGATTTACAAGGCTATCCGTCTGACAGAGCTAGCCGTAGAAGCCCGCTATGATATCGAATCCATCTTGCCAAAACAAATCACCTTTATCCATACAGAAGAGTTGGTGGAACGCTATCCAGACCTAACACCGAAAGAGCGTGAAAATGCGATCTGTAAAGAGTTCGGTGCAGTCTTCTTGATTGGTATCGGTGGCGAGTTGCCTGACGGAAAACCTCATGATGGCCGTGCACCTGACTACGATGACTGGACAACAGAGTCTGAAAATGGCTACAAGGGGTTGAATGGCGATATTCTCGTTTGGAACGAATCTCTTGGTTGTGCCTTTGAACTTTCATCAATGGGGATTCGGGTAGATGAGGATACCCTTCGTCGCCAAGTGGCTCTTACAGGAGACGAAGATCGTCTTGAGCTGGAATGGCATAAAGCCTTGCTTAACGGCCTTTTCCCACTGACAATTGGTGGAGGTATCGGACAGTCTCGTATGGCCATGTTCCTTCTTCGTAAGAAACACATCGGAGAGGTTCAGACCAGTGTCTGGCCTCAAGAAGTTCGCGATACGTACGAAAATATTTTGTAGAGAATCGAACCGTAAGGTTCGGTTTTCTTTCTCTTTTTGCCTATAATTTGGTATAATAAACGGTATGAAAATCGTATCAGGAATCTATGGGGGGCGTCCTCTCAAGACGCTAGAAGGCAAGACGACGAGGCCGACATCGGATAAGGTGAGAGGAGCTATCTTTAACATGATTGGTCCCTATTTTGAGGGTGGTCGTGTCTTGGATCTCTATGCTGGCAGTGGCGGTCTGTCTATTGAAGCTGTGTCAAGAGGGATGTCCAGTGCTGTCTTAGTGGAACGGGAGCGAAAGGCACAAGCTGTCATCGCTGAAAATATCCAGATGACCAAGGAAGTTTCTAAATTTCAGCTCTTAAAGATGGAAGCTGACCGTGCTCTAGAGCAAGTTGGAGGGACATTTGATCTGGTCTTTTTAGACCCTCCTTATGCAAAAGAACAGATCGTTGCAGATATCGAAAAAATGGCAGAAAGAAATCTCTTCTCCCAAGAAGTCATGGTTGTCTGCGAAACCGATAAGTCTGTAGAACTACCAGAAGAAATTGCCTGTTTAGGCATCTGGAAGGAAAAAATATATGGGATTAGTAAGGTGACAGTTTATGTCAGATAAAATTGGATTATTTACAGGATCATTTGATCCGATGACAAATGGACATCTGGATATGATTGAACGTGCCAGTAAACTCTTTGATAAGCTCTATGTCGGGGTGTTCTACAATCCCCACAAACAAGGCTTTCTCCCTGTTGAAAATCGCAAACGAGCAGTTGAAAAAGCGGTGGCGCATTTAGATAATGTAGAGGTGCTGGCTTCTCATGACCAACTAGTCGTCAATGTTGCAAGAAGGCTGGGTGCTAAGACCCTTGTCCGTGGCTTGCGAAATGTCACCGACTTGCAATACGAGTCTAGTTTTGATTACTACAATCATCAACTGGCTCCAGAAATCGAAACCATTTACCTATATAGCCGCCCAGAGCATCTTTATATCAGCTCTTCGGCCGTGAGAGAACTTCTGAAGTTTGGTCAGGAGATTCAGCAATATGTCCCAAACAGTGTTGTGGAGGAATTAGAACATGAAGAAAAAAACTAGATGGCCCTTATATGTCATCCTAGCACTAGTATTGACGTTTTTAGCCTTTGTAGTACCTTTGCCATACTACATAGAAGTTCCAGGTGGAGCGGAAGATATTCGTCGCGTTTTGAAAGTCAATGAAACAGAAGACACAGAAGCAGGAGCTTACCAGTTTGTGACAGTCGGTATTCGACACGCAACCCTATCGCATCTTGTCTATGCTTGGTTAACACCTTTCACGGATATTAGAAGTGCCAAGGAGACTACGGGTGGCTCTACTGATGCAGAATTTATGCGGATCAATCAGTTCTACATGCAAACTTCTCAAAACATGGCCAAGTATCAAGGTTTGAAGACGGCTGGTAAGGATATCGAACTCAAGTATCTGGGAGTCTATGTCTTGACCGTGACGGACAATTCAACTTTTAAGGGCATTCTGAACATTGCAGATACCGTGACGGCTGTTAATGACAAAACATTTGACAGTTCAAAAGACTTGGTCGACTATGTCAATTCTCAACAATTAGGGGATACGGTCAAGGTAACCTATGAAGAAGACGGAAAGGTCAAGTCTGCAGAAGGTAAAATTATCACTCTCGAAAACGGAAAAAACGGTATTGGGATTGGCTTGATTGACCGTACGGAAGTGACTAGTGACGTTCCAATTCGCTTTTCAACAGCTGGTATCGGCGGGCCAAGTGCCGGTCTTATGTTTAGTCTCGCTATTTACACCCAAATAGCAGATCCAGGTCTTCGTAATGGACGCGTCGTTGCGGGAACGGGAACTATTGATCGTGATGGAAATGTTGGTGACATTGGTGGAATTGACAAAAAAGTGGTTGCAGCCTCTCGTCAGGGAGCCAACATCTTTTTTGCTCCTGACAATCCAGTCACCGAGGAAGCAAAAAAAGCAGATCCCAATGCGAAAAGCAACTATGAAACAGCCCTAGAAGCTGCTAAAACGATCAAAACAGAGATGAAAATCGTTCCCGTTAAGACCTTGCAGGATGCAATTGATTACCTTAAAAACAATCCCTAATTCGTAGAAAAATTGAAAACTAGCGCGCAAGCGGATAAGATGGTATAATAGTCAAATGGTTCAATTATTATTCACTCTAAGTAGTCATATACTCTTTATTTATTTGAGTTTTTACCTTTTGAAGGATCTTGTGAGATGGGAAAAGGTTTTAAAAGTGACCGCTACTAACACAAAAAAAGTTCGTTTGTTGGTAGGCTTCTTTAGTATTGTGATGGGCTACATCTTGAGTTCATTCTTTATCAGTTTGTACCAACTGTGGCAAGAAGCGATTAGAGGACTGTTATAAAATCAAAAGTAAAGGAAACAACTATGGAAAAAATTGTGGTTCAAGGCGGTGATAATCGTCTGGTCGGGAGTGTGACGATCGAGGGAGCAAAGAATGCCGTCTTGCCCTTGTTGGCAGCGACTATTCTAGCAAGCAAGGGTAAGACAGTCTTGCAGAACGTCCCAATCTTGTCAGATGTTTTCACTATGAATCAAGTGGTTCGAGGTCTGAATGCCAAGGTGGACTTTGATGAGGAAGCTCATGTTGTCGAGGTTGATGCGACTGGTGATATCACGGAGGAAGCTCCGTACAAGTATGTCAGCAAGATGCGTGCATCCATCGTTGTCTTGGGACCAATCCTTGCTCGTGTAGGCCATGCCAAAGTTTCTATGCCAGGGGGATGTACCATCGGGAGTCGTCCCATTGACCTTCACCTCAAAGGTTTGGAAGCTATGGGGGCAAAGATTACCCAGACAGCTGGTTACATCGAAGCTAAGGCAGAACGCCTGCATGGTGCTCATATCTACATGGACTTCCCAAGTGTTGGCGCAACACAAAACCTCATGATGGCAGCGACTCTAGCTGATGGTGTGACGGTCATTGAAAATGCTGCGCGTGAGCCGGAAATTGTTGACCTCGCTATCCTTCTTAATGAAATGGGAGCCAAGGTCAAGGGAGCTGGTACCGAAACAATCACAGTGACTGGTGTCGAGGAGCTCCATGGTACGACTCATAATGTGGTACAGGACCGTATCGAAGCCGGAACCTTTATGGTGGCTGCAGCTATGACAGGTGGCGATGTCCTCGTTCGTGATGCAGTTTGGGAGCACAATCGCCCCTTAATCTCAAAACTACTTGAAATGGGCGTTGAAGTGACAGAGGAGTCAGAAGGCATCCGTGTTCGTTCTCAACTTGAAAATCTTAAGGCTGTTCATGTAAAAACTTTACCACACCCAGGATTTCCAACAGATATGCAGGCACAATTTACAGCTCTGATGACAGTCGCAAAAGGGGAATCCACCATGGTGGAAACGGTGTTTGAGAATCGCTTCCAACACTTGGAAGAAATGCGCCGTATGGGCTTGCACTCAGAGATTATCCGTGACACAGCTCGTATTGTTGGGGGACAGGCTTTACAGGGGGCAGAAGTTCTATCAACGGATCTTCGCGCCAGTGCTGCTTTGATTTTGACAGGTCTGGTGGCGCAAGGAGAAACAGTTGTCGGTAAGTTAGTCCACCTTGATAGAGGTTACTACCGTTTCCATGAGAAATTGGCTCAGCTAGGAGCGAAGATTCAGCGAATCGAGGCAAATGATGAAGAAGAATAAAAACTTACGCTATGTACTCCGTCGTTTACTGTTGATTTTTATCGTATTATTGCTAGGCTTTCTGGCTTTAGGAATCGGCTTGATGGTAGGCTATGGAATCCTAGGAAAGGGACAGGATCCATGGGCTATCTTGTCTCCAGCAAAGTGGCAGGAATTGATTAGCAAATTTACAGGAAATTAGACTGGGAGACCAGTCTTTTTCTAAAGAAATAAGGAGAAAAATGGACAAAAAAACAAGACAAGCTCTGATAGGGTTACTTATATTCTTACTCTTGGCTGCTGGAAGCTACTACATCAAGCAGATGCAGTCAGCACCAAATAGCCCTAGAACAAAGGTTAGTCAGAAAAAACAAGCTTCAGAAGCTCCCAGTCAGGAGCTGGCTGAAAGTGTCTTAACTGAGTCAATCAAAAACCAAATCAAGGGGGGGCTCGAGTGGAATGGAGCAGGGGCCTTCATTGTCAATGGCAATAAAACCAATCTAGATGCCAAGGTTTCCAGCAAACCCTATGCGGATAATAAAACAAAGACAGTGGGAAAAGAAACAGTTCCAACTGTTGCCAATGCCATCTTATCCAAAGCGACTCGGCAGTATAAGAATCGTGAAGAGACTGGAAATGGCTCAACCTCTTGGACGCCACCAGGATGGCATCAGGTTAAGAATCTAAAGGGAGCCTACACACATGCAGTTGATAGAGGACACCTGCTGGGCTATGCCTTGATAGGTGGTTTGGATGGTTTTGATGCCTCTACCAGCAATCCCAAGAACATTGCAGTCCAGACAGCTTGGGCCAACCAGGCTCAGGCTGAAGATTCGACAGGGCAGAACTACTATGAGAGTCTGGTTAGGAAAGCCTTAGACCAGAATAAGAGAGTCCGTTATCGGGTAACTCTCCACTATGCTACGAATGAGGATTTGGTTCCATCCGCTTCACAAATCGAAGCCAAGTCTTCAGATGGCGAATTGGAATTCAATGTCCTAATCCCCAATGTTCAAAAGGGAATCCAACTTGATTACCGAACAGGGCAAGTAACAGTGACAGATTAGAAACAATAGATACTATAAAAAAACAGCTCCTTTGTCTTCTAGAAGCAGGGGAGTTGTTGTTTAAATGAAAAATAGTGTGAATCCTGAGGGATTTTATGATATAATGGGACACAAGATACTATTTTAGGAGAAGGACTATGGAAGACCCGAGCAGTCAGAATTTGTTGCTACAGTTTGTATTGTTATTTATCTTGACCTTGTTAAATGCTTTTTTCTCAGCCGCTGAAATGGCGATGGTGTCACTAAACCGTTCCCGAGTGGAGCAAAAGGCAGAAGAGGGAGACAAACGTTACGTTCGTTTGTTAAAGGTACTTGAAAATCCTAACCACTTTTTATCAACAATTCAAGTTGGTATCACGTTAATTACCATCTTGTCAGGGGCAAAATTGGCAGATACACTTGGACAAGTAATTGCCTCTTGGATGGGGAACGGAGAAACAGCTTATGCCATTGCAAGTTTCCTCTCTTTGGCATTCTTGACCTATATTTCTATTGTTTTTGGGGAACTCTATCCTAAACGGATTGCCCTCAATCTGAAAGATAACTTGGCCATCCGAACAGCACCAGTCATTATTGGCTTGGGGAAAATTGTCAGCCCCTTTGTTTGGCTTCTGTCGGCTTCAACTAATCTATTGAGCCGTGTGACGCCAATGACCTTTGATGATGCGGATGAAAAAATGACTCGAGATGAAATTGAGTACATGTTGACTAAGAGTGAAGAAACACTGGATGCAGATGAGATTGAGATGCTACAGGGAATCTTTTCTCTAGATGAACTGATGGCGAGAGAAGTCATGGTTCCTCGAACAGATGCCTTTATGGTAGATATTCAGGATGATAGTCAAACGATTATCCAAAGTATTCTAAAGCAAAATTTCTCACGTATCCCTGTTTACGACGGGGATAAGGACAATGTGATTGGTTTGATTCATACCAAGAGTTTGCTAAACGCCGCCTATGCAGATGGCTTTGAAAATATTGTCTGGAAGAAGATCTTACAAGATCCACTCTTTGTTCCTGAAACTATTTTTGTGGATGACTTGCTAAAAGAATTGCGAAATACCCAAAGACAAATGGCCATTTTGCTCGATGAATACGGTGGTATGGCTGGTTTGGTAACTCTGGAAGACCTCTTAGAAGAAATTGTCGGTGAGATCGATGATGAGACAGATAGGGCAGAAATCGAAGTTCATCAAATTGGTGAGGACACCTATATTGCACAGGGAACCATGAATCTTAACGACTTCAATGACTACTTTGGTGTCGAACTAGAAAGCGATGATGTGGATACCATCGCCGGTTATTATTTGACGGGTGTTGGTACGATTCCAACAACTGAAAAAATCAGTTATGAACTGGTCAGTCAAAACAAACAAATCGTCCTGACCAATGATAAGGTGAAAAATGGACGTGTTACCAAGGTAAAAGTTCAAATCACAGAACTAGAACCTGAAGAAGAAACAGAATAAAGCAGTGACTTGAGTCACTGCTTTTTGTAAATCTAGATGGTAGGTACAGTTATCACCATTTATTAGGAATAACAAAAAAGCCCGATTTTACGGGCTTTTCATTTGGTTAATTCCTGTTAATTCAGGTATTGAAAGGCGGTAGACGGATTTGAACCGACGATCAAGCTTTTGCAGAGCCGTGCCTTACCACTTGGCTATACCGCCTCAACGTTTATTATTATACCTTGAAAATCATTTCCCGTCAATAGTTTCTTATTCTAAAATCCAATTTAGGAAAACAGATGATGATCGAAGAAGTGAGAAAAAGCTTTTAAAAATCCCGTTCTAAAGAGGGTCGGACTAGAAAGTATTTCTTGCAGAAACAAACAAAGAATGCAATAATTTTGACAAATAGAAGTTTTTTGAGGAAATGCGCCTAAATATTCTGAAAATTCGTTTACTTTTTAAAAAATATATGTTATAATTTCCAATAAGCCTAAATTTTTCAAAGAGGAGTTAACAATATGAAAAAAAGTAGAGTATTTGTCGCAGCAGGAATTGCCCTATTAGCAACTGGCGTTTTAGCTGCTTGTGGTTCTTCAAAATCATCTGATTCTACAGCGCCAAAAAATTATGGCTATATTTATTCAGCTGACCCAGAAACTTTGGATTACCTCATTTCAGGGAAACAAAGTACTAAGGTTGCCACTTCAAATGGTATCGATGGTCTTTTCACAAACGACAAGTATGGGAACCTAGTCCCTGCAGTTGCAGAAGACTGGTCAGTTTCAAAAGATGGTTTGACTTATACCTACAAGATTCGTAAGGGTGTCAAATGGATGACATCAGATGGCGAAGAGTATGCTGAAGTGACAGCTAAAGACTTTGTAAATGGCTTGAAACACGCAACTGATAACAAGTCTGAAGCACTTTATCTAGCAGAAGATTCAGTTAAAGGTCTAGCTGACTATAAAGCTGGAAACAATAAAGATTTTGCTTCAGTCGGTGTAAAAGCAGTTGATGATTATACCCTTGAATACACTTTGAACAAACCAGAACCATACTGGAACTCTAAGCTAGCCTACTCAATCTTCTGGCCATTGAACGAAGATTTTGAAAAATCAAAAGGGACTGACTTTGCCAAAGCAACTGACCCTACATCATTGCTTTACAATGGTCCGTTCTTACTGAAAGGTTTGACTGCTAAATCTTCTATTGAATTCGCTAAGAATGAAAATTACTGGGACAAAGATAATGTTCACATTGATAAAGTAACCCTTGCTTTCTATGATGGATCAGACCAAGAGTCAATTGAACGTAACTTTACAAGTGGAGCCTATAGCTATGCTCGTCTCTTCCCAACAAGTTCAAACTACTCTAAGGTAGAAGAAACATACAAAGACAATATCTACTACACTCCATCAGGACCTGGTATTGCTGGTTTGGGTGTGAATATTGACCGTCAAGGTTACAAATACACTTCTAAGACAACTGATGAAGAAAAGTCTTCTACCAAGAAAGCCCTTCTTAACAAGGACTTCCGTCAGGCTTTGAACTTCGCCTTTGAGCGTACTTCTTACTCAGCACAAATTAATGGTAAAGAAGGTGCTCCTCTTGCAGTTCGTAACCTCTTTGTGAAACCAGGTTTTGTCTCTGCAGGTGAAAAAACTTTCGGTGACTTGGTAACTGAAAAGATTGCTGCTTACGGTGATGAGTGGAAGAATGTTAACTTTGCGGATGGTCAAGATGGACTCTTCAACGCCGATAAAGCCAAAGCTGAATTTGCCAAAGCTAAGACTGCTTTGGAAGCAGAAGGTGTGAAATTCCCTATCCACTTGGATATTCCAGTTGACCAAACAAATAAGGGTCTTATTGCTCGTATTCAATCCTTCAAACAATCCGTTGAAACAGTACTTGGTGAAGGAAACGTAGTCATTGATATTCAACAAATTTCTAAAGATGAGTTGCACAATATCACATACTATGCCGCAAACGCTGCAGCAGAAGATTGGGATCTCTCAGGAGCAGTTGGATGGAGCCCAGACTATGAAGATCCATCAACTTACCTTGATATCTTGAAAACAACTAACAGCGAACAAACAAAAACTTACATGGGTTATGAAGGTGCAGATAATGCAGCAGCTGCCCAAGTTGGTTTGAAGGAATACGATAAGTTAGTTGATGAAGCTGCAAAAGAAACCAATGACTTGAATGTGCGTTATGAAAAATATGCGGCTGCTCAAGCTTGGTTGACAGACAGCTCCCTCTTCTTGCCAGCTATGTCATCAAGTGGTGCTGCACCATTCATTTCTCGTGTTGTACCATTCACAGCATCATACAGCCAATCTGGAGATAAGGGCTCAGACGTATACTTCAAGTATATTCAGTTACAAGATAAGGTTGTAACAAAAGCTGACTATGAACAAGCTCGTGAAAAATGGCTCAAAGAGAAAAAAGAATCAAACGAAAAAGTTCAAAAAGAATTGGCTAATCACGTTAAATAAATAACTCTCAAGAGAACTTTCTCTCCATGAGGAGAAGGTTCTTTTGGGATTTTAAAAGGAAACGATATGAAGAAATATATTTTTATGCGTGTATTGCGTTCATTGTTGTCTATTTTCTTGGTGACAACCTTGACCTACACAATAATTTATACGATGGTTCCTCGAAAATTGATTTTCAAGCAGGATACCAACTATAACAAGATTGCAACGACGCCGGACAAGCGGGATAATTATGAAAATACCGTTTATGAACGGATGGGCTATATCGAGTACTACGATACCAAAGAGTTGCAAGAAAGAGCGAGCACAATGGACTCATCTGTAACAGTGGATGCCAATGATACCAATAAGGCAATCTATGAAAAATACATCAACCAACTAGGAAATGGTTGGACACTCGGTGTGTTCTCAGAAAGTGGTCAATTCTATGCTACGCGTGAAATTCCGATTTTTGAACGTGTTTTCAAATTCTATTCCAACTTGATTGATATTGATCATCCAAACAAGATTCAAGACCCTGAAAATCCAAACTTGCAACGTTATCTTCGTTTTGAAAATGACCCTGCTATTGGTTGGTCATTAGTTGGTTCAGGTACAAAACACAAATACCTTTTGTATTTCAACAATCAATTCCCATTTGTACACCAAAACTTTGTGAACATTAACCTGGGTGATTCTTACCCAACTTATGCAAACACACCAGTGCTTCAGGTTATCACACAAGGTCAGGGACAAACTAAGACATCAGAAGTTCAATTCCCTACAGGTAAAAAGACTTCATCTGTAGATATTTACTCTCGTACCTACAAATCTCCAAGTCAAGCAGACGCGCGTGAAGTAGCCAACTATGGTAAGGACGATCCATATACAGCTACAGAAAGCAATTACCAATACCCATCTATGATTGCAAGCTCAGCGGTTGCTGGTTTGATCGGTTTGATTATTTCGTATGCGATTGCGATTCCACTTGGATCTGCTATGGCTCGCCACAAGAATACTTGGATTGATAGCTTCTCGACAGGTGCTCTAACCTTCTTGCTTGCTCTTCCAACGATCGCTTTGGTTTACATCGTGCGTTTGATTGGATCATCTATTGGTCTGCCTGATTCATTCCCTATCTTGGGGGCTGGAGATTGGCGTTCTTATGTCTTGCCAGCAGTCATTCTAGGTTTGTTGGGTGCACCAAGTACGGCTATCTGGATTCGTCGTTACATGATCGACTTGCAATCTCAGGACTTCGTTCGTTTTGCGCGTGCCAAAGGTTTGTCTGAAAAAGAAATTTCAAATAAACACATCTTTAAAAATGCCATGGTTCCACTGGTTTCAGGTATTCCTGGTGCCGTTATCGGGGTTATCGGTGGTGCAACATTGACAGAAACGGTCTTTGCTTTCCCAGGTATGGGTAAAATGTTGATTGACTCTGTTAAGGCATCAAACAACTCAATGGTAGTTGGTCTTGTCTTCATCTTCACATGTATTTCTATCTTCTCACTCTTTGTAGGAGATATCTGGATGACCATGCTTGACCCACGTATTAAATTGACAGAGAAAGGAGGCAAATAATGTCAACAATCGATAAAGAAAAATTTCAGTTCGTAAAACGTGATGATTTTGCCTCTGAAACAATTGATGCTCCTGCCTATTCATACTGGGGTTCTGTATTTAGACAATTTCTAAAGAAAAAATCAACCGTCTTTATGCTAGGAATTTTGGTTGCCATTATCTTGATGAGCTTTATTTACCCAATGTTCTCAAACTTTGACTTCAACGATGTAAGTAAGGTCAATGACTTTTCTGCTCGTTTTATCAAACCCAATGCTGAACATTGGTTTGGTACAGATAGCAATGGTAAATCCTTGTTTGATGGGGTTTGGTTTGGTGCGCGTAACTCTATCCTCATCTCTGTAATTGCCACTTTTATCAACCTTGTAATTGGGGTTATTGTTGGTGGGATTTGGGGAATTTCAAAATCCGTTGACCGCGTCATGATGGAAGTTTATAACATTATTTCTAACATTCCATCTCTTTTGATTGTCATTGTCTTGACTTACTCAATTGGTGCTGGTTTCTGGAATTTGATTTTTGCCATGAGTGTGACAACTTGGATTGGGATTGCTTATATGATTCGTATCCAAATCATGCGTTACCGTGACTTGGAATACAACCTTGCTTCTCAAACACTTGGAACACCAACCTTTAAAATCATTGTTAAAAACATCATGCCGCAATTGGTATCTGTTATTGTTTCTACAATGACCTTGATGTTGCCAAGCTTCATCTCTTATGAAGCCTTCCTTTCCTTCTTTGGATTGGGATTGCCTGTAACAGTACCAAGTTTGGGACGTTTGATCTCAGATTACTCACAAAACGTTACGACCAACGCTTACTTATTCTGGATTCCATTGACAACCTTGATCTTGGTATCCCTATCTCTTTTCGTTGTTGGTCAAAACCTAGCGGATGCTAGTGATCCACGTACACATAGATAGGAGTAGACATGACAAAAGAAAGTAATGTAATTTTGACTGCTCGCGATATTGTCGTGGAATTTGACGTTCGTGACAAAGTTCTGACGGCTATCCGAGGAGTTTCTCTGGACCTGATTGAAGGAGAAGTTCTTGCCTTGGTAGGTGAGTCCGGTTCTGGTAAATCTGTTTTAACAAAAACCTTTACAGGGATGCTAGAAGACAATGGACGTATTGCCCAAGGAAGCATCGACTATCGTGGACAAGACTTGACCGCCCTTACTTCTAA
This sequence comes from Streptococcus oralis, assembly GCF_003943825.1. Lineage (GTDB taxonomy): Bacteria > Bacillota > Bacilli > Lactobacillales > Streptococcaceae > Streptococcus > Streptococcus oralis_CD. The sequence continues at coordinate 35,681 of NZ_RJNJ01000008.1, read as the reverse complement.
CAAGGAATGGGAGAAGATTCGTGGTGCTAAAATTGCGACCATCTTCCAAGACCCTATGACAAGTTTGGACCCAATCAATACAATCGGTAGCCAAATCACTGAAGTTATCATTAAACACCAAGGGAAAACAGCTAAGGAAGCCAAAGAGATGGCAATCGACTATATGAACAAGGTCGGAATTCCAGACGCTGAAAAACGTTTTGAAGAGTATCCTTTCCAATATTCTGGAGGAATGCGCCAACGTATCGTTATTGCGATTGCCCTTGCCTGTCGTCCAGATATCTTGATCTGTGACGAGCCAACAACGGCTCTTGATGTAACCATTCAAGCGCAAATCATTGATTTGCTTAAAACATTGCAAAATGAGTACCACTTTACCATTATCTTTATCACCCATGACCTTGGTGTGGTAGCAAGTATTGCCGATAAGGTGGCGGTTATGTATGCTGGTGAAATTGTAGAATACGGTACTGTTGAGGAAGTCTTCTACGATCCACGTCATCCATACACTTGGAGTCTCTTGTCTAGCTTGCCTCAGCTTGCTGATGATAAAGGGGAATTGTACTCTATCCCAGGAACACCACCGTCTCTTTATACTGAGTTGAAAGGTGATGCCTTTGCCCTTCGTTCAGATTATGCGATGCAAATTGATTTTGAAGAGAAGGCACCTCAGTTTTCAGTCACTGATACCCACTGGGCTAAGACTTGGTTGCTTCATGAGAATGCTCCTAAAGTTGAAAAACCTGGGGTCATTGCAGATTTGCATGACAAGATTCGTGATAAAATGGGCTTTGCTCATCTAGAAGACTAGGAGGAAGGAAATGTCTGAAAAATTAGTAGAAATTAAAGATTTAGAAATTTCCTTCGGTGAAGGAAGTAAGAAGTTTGTTGCGGTTAAAAACGCCAACTTCTTTATCAACAAGGGAGAAACCTTCTCTCTTGTTGGTGAGTCTGGTAGCGGGAAAACAACGATTGGTCGTGCCATTATTGGTCTAAATAATACTAGTAAAGGTGAGATCATCTTTGATGGTCATAAGATTAATGGGAAAAAATCTCATAAGGAATCATCAGACTTGATCCGTCGCATCCAGATGATTTTCCAGGACCCTGCAGCGAGCTTGAATGAGCGTGCAACAGTTGACTATATCATCTCTGAAGGTCTTTACAACTACCACTTGTTCAAAGACGAAGAAGATAGAAAAGAAAAAGTTCAAAAGATGATTCATGAAGTTGGACTTTTGAAAGAACACTTGACCCGTTATCCACACGAGTTTTCTGGTGGTCAACGCCAGCGTATCGGGATTGCCCGTGCCCTTGTGATGGAACCTGATTTCGTTATTGCGGATGAGCCAATTTCAGCCTTGGACGTATCAGTGCGTGCGCAAGTCTTGAACTTGCTCAAGAAGTTCCAAAAAGAGTTGGGCTTGACTTATCTCTTCATCGCGCATGACTTGTCAGTTGTTCGCTTTATCTCAGATCGTATCGCGGTTATCTATAAGGGAGTTATCGTCGAAGTGGCGGAGACAGAGGAGTTGTTTAACAATCCTGTCCACCCATACACTCAAGCACTTCTATCTGCTGTACCGATTCCAGATCCAATCTTGGAACGCAAGAAGGTTTTGAAAGTTTACGATCCTGACCAACATGACTATGAGACAGACAAGCCATCTATGGTAGAAATTCGTCCAGGTCACTACGTTTGGGCTAACCAAGCAGAACTTGCTCGTTACAAGAAAGCTCTTAAAGAATAAACAAATTAGGAGAGGACCGAAAGGTCTTCTCATTTTTAATAGAAAAAATCCCCTTTTACTGGCTTGTAAAAGGGGAATTGTATTATCATTAGCGTTTAGACCAAGTGCGTTTCATAAAGAGTAGCAAAATTGGGTAAATCTCTAAGCGACCTGCGATCATTGCAAAGGAGAGGAGGATTTTAGAGATGGGACTAAAGATGGAAAAACTCGAGGTTGTACCTAGAATAGGTCCGATATTGTTAAAACAGCTGAAGACCGCACTGGTTACGACTAGAAAATCATTGCTATCAAGACTGACGATAAAGATGAGAGAGAGAATAATCATCATATAGATAGCAAAATATTTAAGAATCTTGTGCTGGGTATCCTTATCAATCACAGTTTTATTGACGTGTAGAGTCAAAACACGGTGAGGGGATAAAGTGGACAAAATCTGATTTTTTGCGATTTTAGAGAGGATAAGTCCTCTGATCACCTTAAGACCACCTGCAGTTGAGCCAGCTGATCCACCGATTCCCATGAGGAAGAGGAGGATAAATTGGGAGAAGAGGGGCCAGTTGGTAATATCTCCGTAACCAAAACCTGTTGTCGTGATGATATTGGAAACCTGAAAGAAGGCCATTTCAACGCTTTTAGAGACACCTTGGTAGAGGTGGAGCGTATTAAGAGTAATCAAGCCGGTAGAAACTAGGACAATGATGATATATGCTCGTAGTTCTTCATCTCCAAAGAAAGCCTTAACCCGACGGAGCATGAGGTAGTAGTAGAGATTGAAGTTAACCCCAAAAACCAACACTCCGATACTAACTAGATAGGTGATGAGTGAGCTACCGTAGTGGGCAATTCCGTCGTTATAGACGGTAAAGCCCCCAGTTCCTGCTGTTCCCATAGCGATGACAAAACTATCATAGAGAGGCATGCCTGCTAGATAGTAGATAACCACAAAAAGGGAGAAGAGAGCCAGATAAAGCAGATAGAGAATCTGGGCAGTGTTTTTTAGCTTGGATACGACCTTGCCAAAGACAGGTCCAGGGACCTCAGCCTTCATCACCTCCAAGTGACTATTCTTTGCATTGTCCATAATGGCAAGTGCAAAGACGAGCACCCCCATCCCTCCAATCAAGTGGGTGAAACTTCGCCAGAAGAGGAGGGAACGAGTGAGAACGGAAACATCGTTCAGGATAGTTGCTCCTGTAGTCGTAAATCCGGAACTGATTTCAAAGAAGGCATCGATGACGCTTGGGATTTGTCCTGAAAAGACAAAGGGGAGGCCACCAAAGAAAGACCATAGAATCCAACAGAGAGCAACAATTAAGACCCCTTCCTTGGCATAAATCCGTTGATTTTTCGGTTTCCGTAAAACGCCTAGACCACCGAGAAGGACTAAAATTCCAATCGTAGAAAAGAGAGCGATAAATACTTGACTGGATTCTTGGTAATAGATCGCTACACTAACAGGAACTAGGAGAAGAACAGCCTCAATCAAGAGAAGTTTTGAGAGGAGGTAACGAATCATACTTTTATTCATTTTTTACCTCTCAATCAAATCATAAATTTTGGTGATATTTGGCAATAAGGTCGTCACGAGTAACTTGTCTCCCACCTCAAGCATATCCTCTCCAGTAGGGAAAATTGTTTTTCCTTTTCGGATAATGGCTGCGATGAGAACCCCTTTTTTTAATTTCAACTGTGATAGAGGTTTGGCAGTCATTTTATTAGCTTCCTTGATTTGGAATTGGAGAGTTTCAATTTGACCGTTTGCTAGATGGTGCATGGCTTGAAGGTCTGAATACTGAGCGTTTACTCGACCACGGATAAAGTGCATAATGGTATCCACTGCGATGCTTTTTGGTGTGATGATACTTGAAAAATCAGGCGCGTGGATAATCTCTAAAAGGCTTGTTCGGTTGACCTTGGTGATATTCTTATGGACGCCAACACGGTCAAGAAACATAGAAGTGATGATATTTTCCTCATCAACCCCAGTCAAGGTTGCGACTGCATCATAGTGGGGAGCACTTTCTTCCAGCAAAATGTCTTTTGCAGTTCCATCTCCTTGGACAATATAGAGATTGGGGAACTTTTCGCTGAAGAAACGAGCTCTTTCAGGATTGATCTCGATGACCTTGGTATCAATGCGACTGTCTTTTAAAATGCCGAGTAGATAATAAGCAATCTTCCCAGCTCCAACGATAAGTAAGCTTTTCACTGCACGAGATTTAAAATAGTTATGGAAAAGCATCATATCTACACGATTTCCCGTAACAAAAATCCTATCCTTGTCTTGGATAATAACATCACCACTTGGGATCATAAGTTGATGATCTCTCTCCATAGCACAGACAATAATATTCCCAAATTTTTTACGGAAGTCTGAGATTGGCATTTGACAAAGACCGCTAGAATCCTTGACAACAAACTCCATGAGACTGACCCGACCTCCAGCAAATCGTTCGACAGAGAGGGCATTAGGGAAATCAATGATATTTGAGATTGCACGCGCTGCTAGGAGTTCTGGATTAACGATAAGTGAAAATCCAAGAATATTTTTCTCTTTAAAATAGGCATTAGAGTATTCAGGATTTCGCACCCGAACGATGGTTTCTTTAGCACCCATTTTTTTAGCAAGTACTGCTGAAATCATATTCACTTCATCGTGTTCGGTTAGGGCGATAAAGATATCGCACTCTTGAACACTGGCTTGCTCCAAGATGGCAAAGTCAGCACCATTTCCAAGGAGACCTATGATATCATAGCGACTGACAATGTGATTGAGGACAGCCTCATCTTGTTCAATGAGGACAACGTCATGGTTTTCTGCAACCAGTGAACGACAGAGGGCGAAACCAACTTTCCCTCCACCAACAAGGACAATTTTCATATAAAAAACCTACTTTTTCATGATGTAACTATCATACCCTTTTTTAGCAAAAAATGCACTTGCTAAGGCGATTTTTAGGGCAAGAAAGGCCTTTTTCAAGTTTTTGAAGATACATTTGTTTAACTTCTATAACGATGGCTCCGATTTGAAGTGATTTGGCTCTTTTACCATACCTTTTCAGAAAGGGAATGACCAAACATGAAAATATCATCAAAAAAAGTAAAAAAATCAAGTCGTTTCTATTGACAATGATTCTGAAAGTGTTATACTAAGGAAGTAGTTTCGCTGATTTACTTCAAACCTGTTGTGAGGTAAGTTAACGACACCTTAACCACGCTGTTTGCTGAGCTTGACTCCGGGCAGTGTGGCTATTTTTTTGCAATGATAAAAGGAAGCCAGTCATGACAAATCACATTGTATTATTTGAACCCCAGATTCCACAAAATACAGGTAACATTGCTCGTACTTGCGCTGCGACCAATTCTCCCCTCCACATCATTAAACCAATGGGCTTTCCTATCGATGATCGCAAGATGAAGCGGGCTGGTTTGGATTACTGGGATAAATTAGAGATTTATTTTTATGACAGTTTGGAAGATTTCATGTCTCAGATGAAGGGAAAACTCTATCTGATTTCGAAATTTGCGGAAAAGGTCTATTCTGAAGCAGATTTATCAACTGACGAGGACCATTATTTTCTCTTCGGACGTGAAGACAAGGGCTTGCCTGAGGACTTTATGCGGGAGCATCCCGAAAAGGCTCTCCGTATTCCTATGAATGATGAACATGTCCGCAGTCTCAATGTGTCCAATACCGTCTGCATGATTGTTTACGAAGCTCTTCGTCAGCAGAATTTTGCAGGTCTTGAGCTTGTTCACACCTATGAAGCAGATAAATTGAAATAATCAAAATGCTTGCACTTGCAAGCGTTTTTTGTTATGATTAAAGGGTCTTCAGGGCTGGGTGCAATTCCCGACCGGCGGTGACTTTAACTAGCTATTTTGGCTTACTCTTCGTTGTCTTGTCTCGATATACTCAAGTATTATCTTCGACTGCGACGCCTAGATTAATCCAAAATATCTTAGTTAAAGAAGTCCGCGAGCGCAAGCTGATGTGGTGCGATTCCACAACCGACAGTATAGTCTGGATGGGAGAAGACGAAAGAATGGCTTTGTCTGTTCTGATTGGTTTATAGATAAATTGCAACCGCTTGCTCAAAAGAGTGAGAGGGAACTTTTGGGATATAAAAAGTGAGAATAGATAGAGGGATCCTTTCCAACTTCTTCTGATTTTATAGAAAATTGGAGGAACCTGTTATGACAAACACACGTCGAATTTCGACCATTGCGATTTTATCAGCCATTTCATTTGTGCTGATGTACTTTGACTTTCCGCTCTTGCCAGCGGCAACCTTCCTCAAGATCGAGTTTAGTATCTTGCCAGTCCTTGTAGGCTTGGTGGTGATGGATTTGCCAGCTGCTCTCGGGATTCTCTTGTTGCGATCACTCTTGAAGTTGCTTCTCAATAGCCAGGGAGTGAATACTTACATTGGCTTGCCAATGAATATCGTAGCTCTGGGAGTTTTTGTTATCGTCTTTGGTTTGATTTGGAAAAAGGAACGTAACACCCTTCGTTTCCTACTAGCATCTCTAGCGGGAACTATTGGGTTGACTTCTGCCATGTTGGTTCTCAACTATGTCTATGCGGTTCCTTTATACGCGCAGTTTGCCAACTTTGATATTAGAGAAATTATAGGACTTTCTAACTACTTGATGACCATGGTTTTACCTTTTAACCTGATTGAAAGTATCATCTTTGCCGTTTCATTCTGGTTGTTATACGTCCTCTTGAAACCAACCTTAAAACATTATGAGAGATAAACAAACATTTTTAATGAAGGGCAGTTTTGCCCTTTTACTTTTCGTCCTTCTTGGCTATATGGTTAAGTTCTATCCTGAAACGCTGGTCGGTTTTGATCAACCTCTTCAGACTGCCCTTCGTGGGGACTTGCCAGATTATTTAACGGTTCTGTTCCGTGCCCTTACGCATTTGATTGATATCCCAGTAATCATTACCTGGGTTGCCATCGCAGCCTTTATCTTTTATCGTAAGCAGTGGAAGATAGAAAGCTACTTCATGGCGGGCAATCTAGCCTTAGCCGGTCTTTTGATTGTGACCTTTAAAAATATTTACCAGCGCCCACGACCAGCTATCTTACACTTGGTAGAGGAGAAGGGATTTTCCTTCCCAAGCGGGCATTCTCTGGCAGTGACGCTGATGGTAGGGACTTTGATTGTCATTCTCAGTCAACGGATTAAAGATCCGGTTTGGAGAAAAATTGTGCAAATCGTCCTTGGGGTCTACCTAGTCAGTGTGCTGCTATCTCGGGTCTATCTGGGAGTTCACTATCCATCAGATGTTCTTGCCAGTTTCTGTGTGGGCTTGGGAGTCTTGTTTATCGAATTTCCTTTCTATGACAAGCTTCGCTTCCAATGGCGATTTAAAGGCAAGCAGAAGTGAGCATCAAATTCCTTTGAGGAAAAAGAAATGAAAGTCAATATAACAGATCTCCATCCGACTCAACTATACTTATCAGAAAAGAAGTTACAAGATATCCAGATGCTTTATCAGTCGGTAGAAATAATCAATGTTGCTCCAATCAGTGTTCTTGCATTCGGAGACTGCTTGTTGATTACAGACGGGCATCACAGGGCTTATCAGGCTTTATTGGCAGGTAGGGATACGATTTCTGCTGAGTGGGATAGAGATGGTGGCGATGAACTGTATTATCTCTATGCGCAAGCTTGTGAGGAAAGAAAGATTTACTCTGTTCTGGATTTAAAAAATCATATCGTATCTCAAGATGAGTATGAAGCAAAATGGTATAACTGGTGTGATGGTTTTAATCAAGCAGCAACTCTTTTATTGAAAAGGAAAGCAGGTGAAACAGATCCTACAAATAGGTAATGCATTGTGTCTTGTTCCTTTTTATATTGAAATTAGTCTAATCTAACTTGTTTTTTAACTAAAAATCTGATAAACTAAGTAGTAATTGAATAGGAATCCGCAAGACTAGTAACTCAAGGGAAGTATATCAGGGAGGAGAGCCGTGACTGCAAGCTCTCTATATGAAAGCTGGGTGAATTCACTTGCGCATGGATTTAGAAATGAAGGTCTGACTTGTCAGATGAAAACGGATGGTACCGCGTGTCAACGCTCCGAGTGGAGTTTTTGGCATGTGGTTTTCTTTTTATCTGTTAAGTGACTGATGGAGGAATTATGTCAACTATTGAAGAACAATTAAAAGCGCTTCGCGAAGAAACGCTGGCTAGCTTGAAGCAGCTTACTGCTGAAAATGAAAAAGAGATGCAAGATTTGCGTGTCTCTGTCCTTGGTAAAAAAGGGTCGCTTACTGAAATCCTCAAAGGGATGAAAGATGTCTCTGCTGAGATGCGCCCAATCATCGGGAAACATGTTAATGAAGCTCGTGATGTTTTGACAGCTGCTTTTGAAGAAACAGCTAAGCTCTTGGAAGAAAAGAAAGTTGCAGCTCAATTAGCTAGTGAGAGCATCGATGTAACACTTCCAGGTCGTCCTGTTGCGGTTGGTCACCGTCATGTTCTCACACAAACAAGTGAAGAAATCGAAGATATTTTCATCGGTATGGGGTACCAAGTCGTGGATGGTTTTGAAGTGGAGCAAGACTACTACAACTTTGAGCGTATGAATCTTCCAAAAGATCACCCAGCTCGCGATATGCAGGATACTTTCTATATCACTGAAGAAATCTTGCTCCGTACCCACACGTCTCCAGTTCAGGCGCGTGCCATGGATGCCCATGATTTTTCGAAAGGTCCTTTGAAGATGATCTCACCGGGGCGCGTATTTCGTCGTGATACGGACGATGCAACCCACAGTCACCAATTCCACCAAATCGAAGGTTTGGTTGTTGGGAAAAACATCTCTATGGCAGATCTTCAAGGAACGCTTCAGTTGATTGTCCAAAAGATGTTCGGTGAAGAGCGTCAGATCCGTCTGCGTCCATCCTATTTCCCATTCACAGAGCCATCTGTTGAGGTGGATGTTTCCTGCTTCAAGTGTGGTGGAGAAGGCTGTAACGTATGTAAGAAAACAGGTTGGATCGAGATTATGGGTGCCGGTATGGTTCACCCACGTGTCCTTGAAATGAGTGGCATCGATGCGACTGTATACTCTGGCTTTGCCTTTGGTCTTGGACAAGAGCGTGTCGCTATGCTCCGTTACGGAATTAACGATATCCGTGGATTCTACCAAGGAGATGTCCGCTTCTCAGAACAGTTTAAATAAGATTGAAACCTGAAACACAGTCCTATACAGTCCTAGTCATTTTCTCTCGATGAGAATAGTAAGGACTGACTCGAAGAAAAAGAAAGGAATTGAAAAGGTCTTACTTGGTGGGATCTTACAATCAGAATTATGCTTGTATCTTATAAATGGTTAAAAGAATTGGTGGACATTGATATGCCATCACAAGAGTTGGCTGAGAAAATGTCAACTACAGGGATCGAGGTCGAAGGTGTCGAATCACCGGCTGCTGGTCTCTCAAAAATTGTCGTCGGTGAGGTTTTGTCTTGCGAAGATGTGCCAGAAACACACTTGCATGTCTGTCAGGTTAACGTTGGCGAAGAAGAAGCCCGTCAGATTGTTTGTGGTGCCCCAAATGTACGTGCTGGGATTAAGGTCATGGTGGCTCTTCCAGGAGCTCGTATTGCTGACAATTACAAAATCAAAAAAGGGAAAATCCGTGGCTTAGAGTCACTTGGAATGATCTGTTCCCTTGGTGAATTGGGAATTTCTGACTCGGTTGTACCGAAGGAATTCGCAGATGGTATTCAAATCTTGCCTCAAGATGCAGTACCAGGTGAGGAAGTCTTCTCATATCTAGACTTGGATGACGAAATCATCGAACTTTCTATCACGCCAAACCGTGCAGACGCTCTTTCTATGCGTGGAGTAGCGCACGAAGTAGCAGCCATCTATGACAAGGCTGTTAACTTTAAAGAATTTACTCTGACAGAAACAAATGAAGTTGCAGCAGACGCTCTTTCTGTAGGGATTGAAACAGACAAGGCACCATACTATGCAGCCCGTATCTTGGACAATGTGACCATCGCACCAAGTCCGCAATGGTTGCAAAACCTTCTTATGAACGAAGGGATTCGTCCGATTAACAATGTCGTAGACGTAACCAACTACATCTTGCTTTACTTTGGTCAACCGATGCATGCCTTTGACTTGGATACCTTTGAAGGGACTGAAATCCGTGTGCGTGAAGCGCGTGCTGGTGAAAAATTGGTGACCTTGGATGGTGAAGAGCGTGACTTGGAAACAAATGACTTAGTCATCACTGTCGCAGACAAGCCAGTAGCCCTTGCAGGTGTTATGGGTGGTCAAGCAACAGAAATCTCTGAAAATTCTAGTCGTGTTGTCCTTGAAGCTGCTGTCTTCAATGGCAAATCCATCCGCAAGACTAGTGGTCGCCTTAACCTACGCTCTGAATCCTCTTCTCGCTTTGAAAAAGGCATCAATGTGGCAACAGTCAATGAAGCCCTTGATGCGGCAGCTAGCCTGATTGCGGAACTTGCAGGTGCGACTGTGCGTAAGGGTATCGTTTCGGCAGGCCAGCTTGATACTTCTGATGTGGAAGTTTCTTCTACTCTTGCAGACGTTAACCGCGTCCTTGGTACGGAGCTTTCCTATGCTGATGTGGAAGATGTCTTCCGTCGTCTTGGCTTTGGCCTTTCTGGAAATGCAGATAGCTTTACAGTCAGCGTACCTCGTCGTCGTTGGGATATCACCATCGAAGCGGACCTCTTTGAAGAAATCGCTCGTATCTATGGTTATGATCGCTTGCCAACTAGTCTTCCAAAAGACGACGGTACAGCTGGTGAATTGACTGCGACACAAAAATTGCGCCGTCAAGTTCGTACGATCGCTGAAGGAGCTGGTTTGACAGAAATCATCACCTACGCTCTGACAACTCCTGAAAAAGCAGTTGAGTTTACAGCTCAACCAAGTAACCTTACAGAACTCATGTGGCCAATGACAGTGGACCGTTCTGTCCTCCGTCAAAATATGGTCTCAGGTATCCTTGATACGGTGGCCTATAACGTGGCTCGTAAGAACAAAAACTTGGCTCTTTACGAGATTGGAAAAGTCTTTGAACAAACAGGCAATCCAAAAGAAGATCTACCAAATGAGATCAATAGCTTTGCCTTTGCCTTAACCGGCTTGGTTGCTGAAAAAGATTTCCAAACGGCAGCAGTTCCAGTTGATTTCTTCTATGCTAAGGGAATCTTAGAAGCGCTCTTTGATCGTTTGGGACTTGAAGTGACTTATACAGCAACAGCTGAGATTGCAAGTCTCCACCCAGGACGTACAGCCGTGATTTCACTCGGCGACCAAGTTCTTGGTTTCCTTGGCCAAGTGCATCCGGTCACTGCCAAGGCTTACGATATTCCAGAAACGTATGTAGCGGAGCTCAACCTTTCAGCCATCGAAGCAGCCCTTCAACCAGCTGCTCCATTTGTGGAAATCACCAAATTCCCAGCAGTCAGCCGTGATGTGGCCCTACTTCTCAAGGCAGAAGTCACTCACCAAGAAGTTGTAGACGCTATCCGAGCTGCCGGCGTGAAACGATTGACAGATATCAAACTCTTTGACGTCTTCTCAGGCGAAAAACTGGGAGTTGGCATGAAGTCAATGGCCTATAGCTTGACCTTCCAAAATCCAGAAGACAGCTTAACGGACGAAGAAGTCGCACGCTATATGGAAAAAATCCAAGCATCACTGGAAGAAAAAGTGAATGCAGAAGTACGTTAACTCATCAATCCATCCTTAGGGGTGGATTTTTAGTTTCAAAAGGACAGTTCAGAAGAGAAAAGCGATAGTTGAGGAGGAAGCCATCTCAGAAGGTCTTTAATGAGTTATACTAAAGCTATCGCTGAAATACTTAAAATTTATTAGAGAAAGGATACTTTTGCTACTTATAATCCGATAAAATGGACATAAATCGTTGTAAAGGCTATCAAAAAGGAGTATAATAAGTGCAACATATCTCGGAGGTGGAAAATGTTAGAAGTAAGAAATCTAGAGAAAAGTTTCGGTCCCAAGCAAGTCTTGTTTGGTGTCGATTTTCAGGCAAGTCCAGGAAGGATTCTGGGCTTGGTCGGGAAGAATGGTGCTGGGAAAACAACGATTTTCCACAGTATGTTGAAATTTTTAGAGTATCAAGGAGAGATCAGTCTGGATGGGCAGGAGATTCGTCAGGAAACCTATGCACGGATTGGTTATCTGCCTGAGGAACGCAGCCTCATGCCCAAGTTGACAGTCCTTGAGCAAGTTCGTTACTTGGCGACTCTAAAAGGCATGGATGCTAAAGAAGTCAAGGAAAAACTCCCTCAATGGATGGAAAAATTGGAAGTGAAGGGCAAATTGACCGACAAAATCAAGAGTCTGTCAAAAGGGAATCAACAGAAAATTCAGTTGATCATCACCCTGATCCATGAGCCAGACTTGATCATCCTGGATGAGCCTTTTAGTGGTTTGGATCCAGTTAATACCGAGTTACTCAAACAAGTCATCTTGAAAGAGAAAGAGCGCGGTGCAATCATTATCTTTTCTGACCATGTCATGACCAACGTTGAGGAACTTTGCGATGATATCCTGATGATTCGTGACGGGCGTGTGGTCTTGCATGGACCAGTTCAGGATGTTCGCAATCAATACGGGAAAACACGTCTCTTTGTTTCAAGTGAACGAAGCAAGGAAGAACTGGAAAAACTTCCTCACGTCAAACAGGTGAGCTTGACCAAGCAAGGAAGTTGGAAATTGATCCTCGATGACGAGAGCGCTGGAAGGGAACTCTTCCCAATCCTCACTCAAGGTCAATATATTGGGACCTTTGACCAACAAGCTCCAACAATCGATGAAATCTTTAAACTAGAATCAGGGGTGGAAGTATGAGAAATATGTGGGTTGTAATGAAGGAAACCTATCTTCGACATGTCAAGTCGTGGAGTTTCTTCTTTATGGTGATTTCGCCGTTCCTCTTTTTAGCCTTATCTGTAGGAATCGGCTATCTCCAAGGGTCTTCTATGGCCAAGAATAGCAAGATAGCAGTAGTAACAACTGTGCCATCTGTGGAAGAAGGGCTCAAGGGTACCAATGGTATCAACTTTGATTATAAGGATGAAGCCAGTGCTCAAGCTGCTATCAAGGATGAGAAAATCAAGGGTTATCTAACCATTGACCAAGAGGACAGCGTCCTCAAGGCCGTCTATCACGGTGAAACTTCTCTTGAAACAGGCATCAAGCTAGCAGTAACCAATAAACTCAATGAGCTTCAATACCAACTCAATCGCTCGGCGGCTAATTTGTCTCAAGAACAGGAAAAACGTCTGAGTCAAACTGTTGATTTTACTGAGAAGATTGATGAATCTAAGGAAAACAAAAAAATTGTTCAAACCATTGCAGCCGCAGGGCTTGGTTTCTTCCTTTATATGATTTTGATTACTTATGCTAGTGTCACTGCTCAGGAAGTGGCTAGCGAGAAAGGAACCAAAATCATGGAGGTGGTCTTCTCTAGTATCCGAGCTAGTCATTATTTCTACGCTCGCATGCTGGCTCTGCTTCTTGTGATTTTGACTCATATTGGCATTTACGTCGTGGGTGGACTGGCTGCTATTCTGCTCTTTAAAGACATCCCTATCTTGGCACAATCTGGAATTTTAAATCATCTAGGAGAGGCCTTCTCGCTCAATACCTTATTGTTTGTCTTGGTTAGCCTCTTTATGTACGTTGTTTTAGCAGCCTTCCTAGGATCTATGGTTTCTCGCCCTGAGGATTCAGGAAAGGCCTTGTCGCCATTGATGATCTTGATTATAGCAGGATTTGTCGGTGTGACCTCTCTAGGCGCTGCTGGGGACAATTTAGTTCTGAAAATTGGTTCCTATATTCCTTTCATCTCGACCTTCTTTATGCCATTTAGAGCTATAAATGGGTATGCAAGTGGTCTAGAAGCTTGGATTTCGCTTGCCATAACGGTTATTTTCGCAGTCACTGCAACAGCCTTTATCGGGCGTATGTATGCCAGCCTAGTCCTTCAGACAGATGACTTAGGTCTATGGAAAAGCTTCAAACGTGCCTTGGCTTATAAATAGCAATAGAAACCTCGTTTTCACGAGGTTTTTGTGATATTTTAAAGGTCAAATAGGGAAAATTATTTTTCATATCTATTGACTTTTAGTAGTAAAATTTGGTATGATAGTAGACGGTATTGTTTACCCCATTTGTAAGGCCCCGGAACCTTTCAAATACCCCGCGGACCGGAACATCCGCCCAGTAAACAAAAACGATATTCATATAGGAGAAATCATGAACAAAACTACATTCATGGCTAAACCAGGCCAAGTAGAACGCAAATGGTACGTTGTTGACGCAACTGATGTACCTCTTGGACGCCTTTCAGCAGTTGTTGCTAGCGTACTTCGCGGAAAAAACAAACCAACATTCACACCACACACTGATACAGGTGACTTCGTAATCGTTATCAATGCTGAAAAAGTTAAATTGACTGGTAAAAAAGCAACTGATAAGATCTACTACACTCACTCAAACCACCCAGGTGGATTGAAACAAATCTCTGCTGGTGAACTTCGTTCTAAAAATGCAGTACGTTTGATCGAAAAATCAGTTAAAGGTATGCTTCCACACAATACTCTTGGCCGCGCTCAAGGTATGAAATTGAAAGTATTCGTTGGAGCTGAGCACACTCACGCTGCACAACAACCAGAAGTTCTTGATATTTCAGGACTTATCTAAGGAAAGGAACAATAAAGTATGTCACAAGCACAATATGCAGGTACTGGACGTCGTAAAAACGCTGTTGCACGCGTTCGCCTTGTTCCAGGAACTGGTAAAATCACTGTTAACAAAAAAGATGTTGAAGAGTACATCCCACACGCTGACCTTCGTCTTGTAATCAACCAACCATTCGTAGTTACTTCAACTGTAGGTTCATACGACGTTTTCGTTAACGTTGTAGGTGGTGGATACGCTGGTCAATCAGGAGCTATCCGTCATGGTATCGCTCGTGCCCTTCTTCAAGTAGACCCAGACTTCCGCGATTCATTGAAACGCGCAGGACTTCTTACACGTGACTCACGTAAAGTTGAGCGTAAGAAACCAGGTCTTAAGAAAGCTCGTAAAGCATCACAATTCTCAAAACGTTAATCAATACGATACTATCAACGTTTACAGATATTCAAGAATTTTCTCTTGGATGTCTTTTTTTGTTCAAAAAACTAAAGTTCACCCAAAAATTCACCCCAAGTTCACCCTATTGCTTTTTGAGACTTCTAAAGGCTATTTCTCCTGCTGTTTGATTTACTTTTTCAGAAGTATTGACATAAGTCTTCGTTATTTGGATGTCACTATGAGTAAGTGCTTCTGAAATGGCCTCAAGAGAAAAACCTGCTTGTTTAGCAAGATGTTGGAATTTATGAGGTCCTTGATGGATATTATTTTTCTTCATAAGTATGTTATAATGTAGATATGATATGAAAAAATTAAGATATCTCTTTAAATGCTGTAAATGTCACTTTGTGTGAACATGAGTGAATTTGAGTTTAGAGAATGATAGGAGATAGTTTACAATGATAAGTTTAGAGTTGATGTCTGAAGAAAATAGCATAGATGTTTATTCTTTTGAAAAAGAAAATAGAGAGTATTTTGAGCGAAGTTTACCTCCTATACCAGCTCACTATTTTGATTCAGAAAGTTTTAAAGAAATTACAAGGGAATTGTTAAGGGAACAAGAGAATCATGATGTCTACATGCATCTTTTTAGAGATGCACAAGGTGTTATGAATCTGCTGACTTGTAAGTGAACTATGATATTGAATTTGTTAATAGGCAATAATAGAAAAAAGTATTCTAGATAAGTCATTGATATATTGAGAACTGCTAAAGGAGGGAAATAGATGAGCAAAAAAATTAACTTAGAAGCAGAACGAGCATATAAGACAATTCGTGGCGAAAAAAATAAATTTGGTAGTTACCGTAAGACATTGTTTCATGTACATACTCCAGAATCTCATGATTATAGATTATTTAAAAAATGGAAAGACTTGCCAGAGAATGATTGGAATAATTTAACTATTGATGACTATATTAAAGAGATTAGAAATCAAAAAATATTTCCAAAAGACTTTCTTCAAATAGATAAAGGGGAAAAGGTTTTATATGAAAACTATTTTATGAATGGATTCAGTAGCGAAAAAGAACAAGTTGCCTTTTTAACTATTGCTCAAAGTCTTTACAATGAAAATATATCGGTTGTTGTAGTCTCGGATCATAATACTATATCAGGTATAGAAAAATTAAAGACAGCTATTAAATTAGTATCTGATTTATTTCAGAATAAATGTAAAGAATATATTGAAGTAATAAACGGAGTGGAAATTTCTTGTGCAGATAAGGTGCATGTGCTGGTAGCTTTTCCTAACAGTAAAGCTAGTTTCATTCAAAAATGGCTTAACTTTAATCTAATGAGTATCAAGGAAGGATCTTTTAAGGCGAGTTTGGAAGTATTGGAGAAATTTATCTATAAAGATTGTTTTGCCTACATAGCTCATATGAATAGTTCAGATGTATTTAAAGAGGGGCATTTTTCAAATGCTTACAAGAAAAAACTTTTTTCTAAGGCTTACGCTCGATTCATAGGCGTATCAAATATTGCCAAAATAGATGATATCAATAGCTATCTTACGAAATATTTAAAAAAGAATGTACCATCATTTATTCTTGACAATGATTCACATTGTGTCGAGGAACATTCAATTAATCCGATGTGGATAAAATTTAGTAAAAGAAACTATGAACAGCTCCGAGAAGCTTTATCAGAATATGATGTATCCATTGAACTAATGAATCCAGAAATCAGCAAGGCGAAAGCTATACGTGGAATATATGTACCAACTCTCAGTAACTCGTACCTGCTAAAGAATAATTCAGAATTTGTTATTAAATTTTCGGAATCCCTAAATTGTTTAATTGGAGGAAGAGGAACTGGAAAAAGTACGATTTTAGATTTGATTCAATTTGTATTGTCTCAAAAAGCAGATACGAAACAAAAATTTGAATTTCTCTCTCAACACTCAAGGGTATATATTTTGTATGAGATGTCAAAGAAAGAATATTTGGTTGAGTTAAATTTACCTACTCAGAAGAATGAGGAAGACATATATGACACTTTTGACGTTAAAACAAAAGCTACATCAAGTTATTGGTATTATGAAAGTCGTTTAACGGAGAAAATTAGAGAACAATATTTATCAATATATGAAGTTCAAGAGAGTGCTCAACTTAGTAAAGTTTCCAAACAAAAGAAATTAAGCTTAATAGACCAAATGTTTGATAATAGATATTCAGTAAATCAACTTGTAAATATTGCTAGTGATGACAGAATAAGTGATTATTTGTATGAAGTAATAGCTAAAGATAAAAAGAGTATAAAAAAATATCAAGTTTCTAGTAAAATATCTTCAACAGGCGAAATTGACCAATTCATTCTGAATGAAGATAAGCGATTAGAAGAACAAAAAAATAAAATATTATCACTAATAAGTCCATTCAATGATAATCAATCAGGGAAGCTACAAATATTGTATAGTCAACAAAAAAAATTTGTATTACCTGAAAATTTTTATTTTTGGTTCTTCCCTGAGGGGAAAAATTTAGATAATTCGTTTCAAGGATATCGTTTAACATGTGGGGAAATCATCGATTATTTTTCAATGATTTTTGATAGAAGTGGTTTTGCGACTTTTGTAGACTTAATGAATAATAGGAACCTCAAGGGTGAATATTCAATAAAAAAATTTGCCCAAAATAGTAGGTTGAATGATGATGTATATCTAAAAGAAGCAGACGATATGTTATTGAATGAAATTTTTGAGCTCTGGAATAAAGTTAATATTAATTTAATTCAGCTATATTTAGAGGATGTTTATAATAATTGTGAAAATTTATATCTTGAATTTAATATCAACTCCAAAGTGACAGATGGAAACAAGAAAATAATTTTTAAGGAGGTAACACGTTTAAGTTTAGGTCAGAAGGTAGTTGCCATGCTTGATTTTATTCTTGCCTATTCAGAATTCACAAATGATAATCGACCATTACTTATAGACCAACCAGAAGATAATCTAGATTCACGATATATATACAATAATTTAGTGCAGATATTACGAGATGTTAAAAACAAACGTCAGATTATTATAGCCACTCACAACGCAACAATAGTAACAAATGCAATGTCTGATTTAGTTATTTTGATGGAATCGGATGGAGAACATGGATGGGTTGAACAAAGTGGATATCCAAGTGACGATAAAATAAAAAAACACATTGTAAACTACCTTGAAGGTGGCAAAGAATCGTTTGAGCATAAGGTGAAAATATATAAACGTGTAATTGATATAAATAAACTGTAAAATGTTTAGTGTATAACTTTCAGAATAAGAGAACGACTCAAAATTAAAAAGCTAGAGTTCCGCAATTGGAAATCTCTAGCTTTTTGTGGTTGAGAACTATTTTGTCCCAGGCTCTTTTTAATATTAAATTTTATAATGAACTACTAAGATATATCTAAATTTAGAGCAATGATCTATTATACTAATTTAGATAGAATAGCTTGTATACTACTCTAAAAATTAAATAAATTAAGTTGTTCATTGGTGCTTTCTTTTATTATGTTTTTACATAAAGTATAATAGTTCTCGTTTAACTCAATACCGATAGAATTCACACCAAAACTATTAGCAACAACACAAGTAGTTCCACTGCCAAGGAAAGGATCTAAGACAGTATCGTTTTTATTTAAATATTCAATAATCATACTAGGGATTTTTGATGGATATGGAGCGGTATGGCCCAAAATATTCTTTTCTTTTACCATTTTGACTACTGGATGTAGTTGTATTATATTCGAGTGAAGTTTTATAGTATTAGAAGTTTTTTTTTGGAAAGGATAAATATATGTTCCCAACAATTAAGTGGTGATTGATAATATGGGCCTAAAATTCCTTGATTAAAATTCCGGTTTCCTTGGATTTCCCCTTTATCCCAAATGATATTTCCATCAATTCTAAAACCAATTTTTTCAAAAATATCCAACATATAAGCTCCAAGAATCATTCTTTTATTTCCCATTGCGGATTGTGCAATAATTCTTTCGTTATCAAAATAGTCGAATATATTAAATAGCATTGAACTTCCATCTTTTAACGTTCTGAAGAGTTCAAGAGCTATATTATATATGTCATATAGGAAGTAATATATATTGGGCCAATTTGAATATTCTTTTGCATTATAATAAGGAGGAGAAGTAACAATTGCGGAAATAGAATCATTTTTTAATACGTGTAATACATCGAGTGCATTACCACAATAAATAGTTGCTTTATCAATTTTACTAGCTTCCTTCAGTGAACCACGGTGATAATTTTGTAACATGTATTTTTTAAACCAATCAGAGTTATGAAATTCGTGGTACAAATCTTCCTTAGAATTACTAGGTTTTAAACATTTTAGATTACGATTAAACTTGTTCAATTATAAATCTCCTCTTAAATATTGAAAAAACCATTGGCAGTGGACATACTTTAAGACTATATATTTCTGAAACTAGTTTCACAATACAAATATTGACATGCAATTATTAATTGGTGGATTTTAAGTTGACATCTACAAAGTTTAATGTTAGAATACATTCAAAAATATATTTGAATGAGGTGTTTTATGATTCAAAATGTTGTTACTTCAATAATCCTGTATTCTGGGACAGCCGTAGACTTACTTATTATCCTAATGTTATTTTTTGCCAAAAGAAAAAGCAGAAAAGACATCATTAACATCTATTTAGGACAATTTCTAGGCTCTGTTAGTCTAATATTGCTAAGTTTACTTTTTGCATTTGTCTTAAATTATATTCCTAGTAAAGAGATTTTAGGTTTGCTCGGTTTGATTCCAATTTTCCTAGGACTCAAAGTTTTGCTTTTAGGAGATTCTGATGGAGAAGCTATTGCAAAAGATAGTTTGCGCAAAGATGATAAAAACCTGATTTTTCTAGTCGCTATGATTACTTTTGCAAGTTGTGGTGCTGACAATATTGGTGTTTTTGTCCCATATTTTATTACCTTAAATTTAGCGAATTTGATAGTGGCTTTACTTACCTTTCTAGTCATGATTTATCTCTTGGTTTTTTCTGCCCAAAAATTGGCACAAGTCCCTTCTGTTGGAGAAACTTTGGAAAAATATAGCAGATGGTTTATTGCCGTTGTTTATTTAGGATTGGGGATGTATATCCTGATTGAAAACAACAGCTTTGATATGCTAAGGACTGTGTTCGGCTAGGAGAAAAAATTATGAAAAAAGATAGTATCTGCCAAGTGGATGTTATTAATCAACAAAATGTTACAACCGCAACGAACTACCTTGAAAAGGAAAAAGTCCAAAAATCACTTCGTATTTTATCAAAGTTTACCGATAATAAACAGATAAATATCATCTTTTATCTCCTTGCCGTCGAAGAACTCTGTGTCTGTGATATAGCCTGTTTACTAAATCTCAGTATGGCATCTGCCTCCCACCATCTTCGTAAACTAGCCAATCAAAACATCTTGGATACTAGAAGAGAGGGGAAAATTATATATTATTTTATAAAAGATGAGGAAATCAGAGATTTTTTTAATCAACTAGGATAACAACTATTTTTACTACTTTTCCATGATTATAGGGAGATTATATATGAAATTTTTTGATGAAAATTACTCACAAGAAATACCTACTCGTATCAAATGTTTAAGAAAAAAGTATAATTTAAAGCAAAGCAACCTAGGTAATGCAGGTCAAGTTAGCCAAGTTGAAAAGGGAGAAATTTGAAAGAATTTGTATCTTTTATTTTTTGTTTCATTTATGCCCTATGCTACTGGAATAGTTAGTAGTCATTTCATGAATCATACGGCACAGCTCTTTTATGGACTGATTGTTATTGTTTCAACGGTAGCAAACTGGTTTTTACATAAAGTAATTGATAAACCCAATATAGATCAGAAAGAATTACTTGAAGCTACCGCACAATATAGAAAGTTATTGATACCTGACCTAATAATTAAAGGAGTGGGATTGATTCTATCTTTAATTGTCTATCCTCAGATTATGATGTATAGTGTTTTAATTGCGGCATTTTACATCATAACTTTAAAAACACTATCCGAAAAAAGAGTGAATAACTAAAAAACGGTGACCAAAGTTAGGTGTATTATTTTAATGCTTAGAGACCTAAACTATTCCCCTATTTATAATCTATTGATTCAGATTTTATGAAATTAAAAAGTAGATATTGTTCAGAAAATCCTTGATATTACGCTGTTTTTAGTCCAACTGAAATCCATACTTTCCAAACCAGGTCTTAAGAAAGCTCGTAAAGCATCACAATTTAGTAAACGTTAATTCGAAAGAATTACGATACTTACAAAGAGCATCTTTCGGGGTGTTCTTTTTTATCGACACTTTGTAGATTTATAATTGGGAATCTCGTTGAATGATATCAGGTAAATGAAAAGATTCGGCGATCATATCCTATTTCTTCGTGCTTTAGTCTAATACCTATAATGTAAAAAACTCTAGCTATCAGGTAGTTGATAGTTAGAGTTTTTTTCTATTCATATGATTTAATGAGATTAAATAAGGCTTCTACTTCTGATGACAGTGTAGCTGATTTGAGATAAGCGTAATAAACTGTAAATGTTATATGGTCCTCCGGTATTAGAGGGATTTTTATTAAATCATCATCTTCATCAGAAAGGGCGATATCAGCCAGTAAGCTAACGCCAATCCCTTTCTTTAAAAGTTCTTTAAGAATGACAATGTCATCAGTCTTAAAGAATATTTCTGCCTTGTTTTGATGCTTTTGATTAAGTAGTTCAAAAGCTTTTAGATGAACAAAGTGTTCGTCTAAGAGTATAAAGGATTGATCTACTAATTCTGCAAAAGCAAGGGAAGGAGCAGTGGCAAGAGGATGGTTCTTAGATAAAACGACATACAGTTCTTTATGAAAGAGTTCATGTGTCTCTATTGAAGGATGATTGAGTGGTTCAATCAATCCGAGTAAGCTCGCATCTAGTTCTCCCTTAAGGAGAAGATTTAATAATTCTACAGATCCACCACGAATAGGACGTACCTTTTTTAAAAAATCAAATTCAGTTTCTTTATTTAAGACAGAGAAAAGATACTGAATGATAATAGGAGGGAATCCTACAGTAGAGCAATGCGCCAAAGAGCGATTAATTTCTTTGCGAGTAGAAATGACCTCAGGTAAAATCAGTTCTGTATGCCTCAGAAGGATTTGTCCTTGATTAGTTAGTTTAAAGGAGCGATGTGAAGGATCATGGTGAATCAATTTGCAATTAAAAGATTCCTCTAAGCGCTTGATGGCATAAGAAATAGATGGTTGGCTGACTTTATGTTGTTTTGCTACTTCCGTATAGGATTGAAGCTGGCAGAGGTCATAAAAATATTGTAGATCTTTTAAATTCATATGGGCTCACTTTCATTAGTTGGAGAAGGAAAATAAGTGGAAATCACCAGATAAATACTTTTTATCCGTATCCTACAATTTGACTATACGAGTATTCACCGGTTAAAATGTAAGTGAGTCAGGGATATCAAAGGTTATCTAAGATACTTTCAAAAATGACCAACATCTTTTCTCGTTTATCAATAGGGAGCTGTTTAATCTTCATGTTGATTCTTTTGAGTGAAAGATTGTCGGTCTTATCAGAGGTTGATTCAAGGCTATCAAAATTGAAAAATTCCTCTGGGGTCATCTCTAGGGCGACAATCACTTTTTCAAGACTGTGAATGGTCAGATTCACATTTTGGTTTTCAAGTTGATTGATATACTTAAGCCCAAGTCCTGCTTGTTCCGAAAGTTCTTCCTGGCTCATTTTTTTCTGTGTTCGAAAATATTTCACTTTTTGGGAAATATATTGTTGTAAATAGTTTTTATTCGTCATATAAATAGAATACAAGTTTTGCATGACAAAAAAACATCTTAAAAAATACAAAGTATTGTATAACAAACTTATATAATATTTATTTTAATTCGGATTGCCAATTTGTATGATTAGTTTCTTTTACTCGAAACTTTTAGTAAAGAGTGATCATTGAGAGTTTTATGAGTCCAGAACTTTATAAAATATAACAACTTAAAGTGTCATTAACAGTAGCGTTTTAAGTATAAAGAGCTTATTAGAAAATTGCCTTCGTAGACTCATTATAACATATGCGTACACAATAGTATTTTTTAAACAACAAAGTTTTCCGAACAATTCGTTTTAAGTGGTATAATAGAAGTAAAAAGGAGGTTGCACTATGACTGCACATGATATTTTAAACAATCCTTTCCTCAATAAAGGTACTGCCTTTACCTTAGAGGAGCGAAAGGAACTAGGTCTTATTGGTTTACTGCCACCGTATGTTCAAACGATTGAAGAGCAAGCGACGCAAACTTATGCACAGATGCAAACAAAAGCCAATGATTTGGAAAAGCGTCTTTTCCTAATGGAAATTTTTAATACCAACCGGACTCTTTTCTATTACCTCTTTTCTCAACATTTGGAGGAATTCAATCCTATTGTATACGATCCAACTATTGCAGATACCATTGAAGGCTATAGTGATCTCTTTGTAGATCCACAATATGCGGGATATCTTGATATCAATCATCCTGAAAACATTGAAGCCACTTTGAAAAATGCTGCTGGGAATCGCGAGATTCGTCTCATTGTTGTAACAGATGCAGAAGGAATCCTTGGAATCGGTGACTGGGGAACAAATGGGGTAGATATTTCAGTTGGGAAATTGATGGTCTACACGGGTGCTGCTGGAATCGATCCTTCTATGGTTATTCCTTTAGTCATTGATGCAGGGACTAACCGTGAAGAACTTCGTAACAATCCTAATTACTTAGGGAATCGTCACGAACGGGTTCGCGGAGATCGTTACTACGACTTCATTGACCAATTCGTTCAAACAGCAGAACGTCTCTTTCCTAAACTCTACCTTCACTGGGAAGACTTCGGCCGCTTGAATGCTGCCAATATTCTTGAAAAATACCGGAAACAAATTCCAACTTTTAATGATGATATTCAAGGCACAGGAATCGTTACCTTGGGTGGTATCTTTGGTTCACTGGATATTAGTGGTGAAAAATTAACAGATCAAGTTTATCTCTGCTATGGTGGTGGGACTGCGGGTGCAGGAATTGCCTCTCGTGTTCTTCGTGAAATGGTGAGTGAAGGTCTTTCTGAAGAAGAAGCCTATAAACGTTTCTTTATGGTTGATAAACAAGGTCTTCTCTTTGATGACATGGATGACCTAACTCCTGAACAAAAACCGTTTGCTAAGAAACGTGCTGACTTTAGTAACGCAGACAAGTTGACTGACCTGCTTGAAGTAGTGAAGACTGTGAAGCCAACCATTCTTGTAGGAACTTCGACTCAACCTAATACCTTCACTAAAGAAATAGTAGAGGCTATGTGTGAAAATACAGAGCGTCCGATGATCTTCCCTTTGTCAAATCCAACCAAACTAGCTGAAGCTAGTGCCAAAGATTTGATTGAATGGTCAGATGGCAAAGCTTTTGTCGCAACAGGAATTCCTGCTGATACGGTTTCTTATAAAGGTGTCGACTATGTGATTGGTCAAGCCAATAATGCCTTGATTTACCCAGGTCTTGGTCTAGGTATGCTGGCTTCTGAAGCAAGTCTTTTAACTGATGAAATGATTGGAGCAGCGGCTCATTCATTGAGTGGTATTGTCAATCCAGGCCAACCAGGAGCTCCTGTCTTGCCACCATTCAAGTATGTAGCAGATGTTTCTATTAAAGTAGCAGAAGCAGTCGCTAAAAAAGCACAAGAACAAGGTCTTGCGCGTGCTAAGGAAACAGATATGGCCAAAGCCGTTCGTGATTTGAAGTGGTATCCAGAGTATAGATAATTCATTCCTGTTGCTGTCTATCCTTCTATAGCGACAGATTTGTATGGGCTGTGGACTTAAGTAATTTAGAAAGGATACCTATGTCACTCTTTTTAACTTCGATTACGAGTATCATTCCGATTATCGCTATCATTGTTTTGGGGTATATTCTTCAGGTGAAGGGATGGTTTGGAGATGCCTTTGGACCTAACCTATCTCGTTTGATCATGAATGTAGCCTTGCCAGCATCAATCTTTGTGTCGGTGATGAAATACCTAACACTAGATAAACTAATCAGTCTTTCTGGAGGTCTCCTTTATACTTTTGTAGCCTTTATCATGGGATATATCGTAGCTTATATTGCAGTTGTGGTTTTCAAGGTTCTTCCAGGACGGCGAGGAACCATGATTAATACCTTTGTGAATGCCAATACTATTTTTATTGGTTTACCTTTAAACGTTGCTCTTTTTGGGGATCAGGCTCTTCCTTATTTCTTGATTTACTATATCACCAATACGATTTCCACCTGGACATTGGGCGTGTATTTGATGACGAGCGACAGTAAATCGGGTCAAAGCAAGGAGACAACTAAATTTGACTGGAAGAAATTGCTACCAGCTCCGCTTGTAGGTTTTCTTGTGGCTCTGCTATTTTTGATTCTCCGAATCTCTATTCCAGATTTCGCAACGAATACCTTAACCTATGTTGGAAATATCGTCACTCCCCTATCTCTGATTTATATTGGTATCGTTCTTGCAAAGGCAGGCTTGAATACCATTACTTTTGATAAAGATACAATTGTCACTTTAGTTGGACGCTTTATCCTAGCTCCTCTAATCATGCTTCTTGTATTGAAGTTCTTTGCACCAAATATGGTAACGGCTGAATTTAAAACCTTTATGATTCAGTCTGCTACACCAGCTTTAGCTGTTCTTCCGATTCTTGCTAATCAGGGAAAAGGAGATGTGGAATTCTCTACGAATGTGGTGACTCTAAGTACGGTTCTATTTATCGTTGTTATTCCGATATTACAAACTTTATTAGGATAAGAAGGAAGAGGATAGGATTGAAAGTTATGCGTTAAGAAATTCCCCTATTTAAAATCTCTTAATTCATATTTTATGAAATTAATTAGTAGATATTGTTCTTAAAATCCTTGATATTGTGCTGTTTTTAGTCCAACTGAAACCATACTTTCCAAACCAGGTCTTAAGAAAGCCCGTAAAGCATCACAATTTAGTAAACGTTCATTCGAGAGAATTACTATACTTACAAAGAGCACCTTTCGAGGTGTTCTTTTTTATATTTTCATACTAAATGGGTGCAATTGACACAGTTGTTGCGACTTTAGTCGCTTACAAATGTGGCTGCGATCTGACAAAGTCAGTTGCCTCAAAACCTTAATCAATACGATACTATCAACGTTTCAAAGCACTCGCAGGTTTGCCCTATGGGTGCTTTTTCGTGTTTTTTGAAATAGCTCTTCATATCGTTATTGAAAACCTTTAAATCATTAGGAATATTAATAAGAACAGACCGATTACGGTTTCCTGAATTTATTTTTAGTGGATTATTTGAAAAAAATATTTTCCTTAATGTACTGTTATGTATTGCTTCAAAAGTTGGAAAAAATCATTGAAAGTTCTAATTCTGTACTGAACAGCATTAGAACCTTTTTCATTTGATTTTAAATAGTTAGAAAATATGATAAAATAAAATGAGAATATTTTTAAAGTGTTACCCGACTTTATTCGAGGGATCATACTATCTCTTCTTACTTGATGAATTCGTGGTATGCTTTCGCTTGTTTTAATGCAGAATGTTTTAGAAGGAGGCTACTCAGTATGTCATTATGGGCCGCGTGGTTTGGAACAGACACAGAAAAGAAAAGGGAACAATATAAAGCATTGTATAACGACTTGAACAGTCAATTAAAAAGCTTTGAGGAAAAATTAAAAGCGATGGAAGGAAAAGTTGATAGCTATAATAACTCTCGACCTTCAATGAGTACAAGTTTTATTCCAGAGGATGTTTTTAGTGATAGCGAAGGTCGAGTAAAAGGAAAAGTTGATACTGTACGAACTAATCAGTCTAGTGATGCAAAAAGCTTATCGAGTGCTGTTGATGCAGCCTATGAACGATATAAATACTATGACCGCTTAGCTGAGGAAGAGCGTAAAGAGCGAGAAGCTGAAGCAAGACGTCAAGCTGAGGAACGTAAAAATAGAAATAAAAGACGGAGGTAAGATTTATGGCGGATTTGAAAATCAAATATAAGGATTTGGAGACAGCTATTAAGCTTTCAAAAGAGATCAATCAAGAATTGACGAACTCTTATCAAACGGTTACCCGATTAAAAACTTATCTCCAATCTGCCAAGTGGTCAGGAAAAACTAAGGTAGCTTTTGAATCCTATTTAGATATTATCCATAAATACCATAAGGATCTAAGGTCTATCATGCAAGAACATGAAAAAGCAGTCTCTGGTCTGAAAAAATCAATTGATAATTACAATAACTCATCAGAAGTTGCATCAATAAAGGGGTTGTAAATATGTCACATAAAGAAACGTTTTCTATTCATGAACTCCATTATTTGATCGGTGCCTTTGATGGGGAATTGATGCCCGGATTGCCCACGCTAGATGATATTGTCACTGCTTCTGAACTCATATGGACGATAGCTAAAGAGGAACTTGAGAAAAAAGGTTTGGTGAATGAGGATGGTTCACTAACAAAAGCAGGGTTTGTCATAGTTGAGACTCTAAAAGAATATTGCTTGGGTAGAACTTTGGTCATTCTAAATAATTTCTATTTCATGCAATGCCGAGACAGTAACTTTTCTATCCTAATCGTAGATACTGGTCAGGGATATCAACTTGTCAAGATTAGTCCTATGAGTCGCTTATTGCTGCTGCAAGATAAGCTTCCATTGGTGACAAGGATTTCTCTGGATGATGAGGTTGATTTTCTAACTGAAAGAAAGCAGCTAACTTCTGATATCGAAACGGCTTTAGCATCAGATCGAGCACTGATGGTACAGTATTATCCTTTGGAACAAATGTGCGAGACCAGACACGCAGCATTATTAACAGCTTCGTATCTATTCGTTGAAGAAGAGGGCCAACTATTGGGATTTGATGTGAATCAAGAAGAGTTATACCGCTTTAGCCAATACTATTTCCTTGAGAGATTATATAGCTGGCTTGCCATTCCGTTTAGGGAGGAGGATTTTGAAAATGGTAGTGACTGAAACGACTGTACTGGGGGCTGGTGGTACTCAAGAAATCACCATGAATCCTGATGAAATGCATACAATCATGTCTTACATCACCAATATTGAAATTTCATTTCAAAATAACTTAGCTCCAAAATTAAAGAGCCTATCTGAAACGAAATATTATGAGGGTGGAGAAGCTTCAAAAGCAATGGACCACTATGCTGATATGCTTAATAAAGTGAATGAAGTCGGAGACCTATACCGACGTGCCAATAGTGAGATTTTAAGTATGATGGGGCAAATGATCGAACAAGATACCAAGCTTAGAGATGATTTTATAAATGGTCTTGTTGCTGATCCAGCTCTCGTACAAAACTTAGAAACTCTGGGAATGATTCCGCGAGGTGACCAATGACCAAAGACGTAGAACTTCATTCATCGACCTGGAAGACGATGAAACAAGCCCTGACAGGCCTCACTGAAAATGCCACAGTCTCTAGCAGTGGCTATGGAAATTACACAAATGCTCAAGCAGGGAGCTATAGTACGGGAACAACTTCGACTGGATTTGCCAAACGGGTGGAGGATCTGGTCAAGATTTCTGAAAAGGTCCAGAAACTCATCAAGGAAAAGGATACGGACGGTGTTGTTTCCTATACTTATCACGATGAAACCAGCACTGCCCAAACTCTGCAAGCCAAACTCTCTACCTTGGAGCGGTATGCCGAGAATGTGAACACCTACATCAATAAGAAAATCGACCGCCCCTTCTATGAGGCTATGGACAAAGTCGGAGCCAAACTTGAAGCCCTTAACATTCAAAAGTATAAAACGACTAACAAGATTGGCTATAAGCGGATCGAGCCTGTGAAAGATCCTTATGGCCATCCTGTCGGTACCAAGGAAGTCACCCCACCTGAGATAGGGATTGACGAGCTTTACAAGGTTGATAGTCCTTATAAGGCGTCACTGAAGAAAAGCTATGAGGAGTATAAGAAGAGTAAGGAATATAAGGATAGCAGACTGACGGAGACGGAATATGTCCAAGTTATGCACCAAACCCGATCTTTCGAATATGTATCGATTGATGATGAAAAGTCCACTACAGAGATGTGGCGAGATTTGACTCTGACCGCGGCCACAGTTGTCTTGTATATCTTCTGCCCTCCTGCCGGTGCGGTTCTATCAACGGTCGTAGCAGCAGCGGAAATGTACTCTGCCGCTTCTGGTAAGGACTGGGGTACTGGCCGCGAGCTAGACGGGAATGAGAGAGCTACGAGGGGCTTTTTTGCCCTGCTTGACTTGATCCCAGCAGGTAAATACCTCAGTGGCTTGGCCAAGACAGGAAAGACTGCAGGCCTCACCGCTGTTAAGACTAGTATCAAAACAGCGGTGAAGGAAGGCGTCGAACAAGGCGCTAAGAATTTCGATACCTTTAAAGGGCTCTTGAAGAAGACCAAGGGGCTGGGGGATAATATTTACCACTCCTTGCCGACCTATCGAAAACAACTCGCCCGTCACTTACAAAATACAGTAGACGAAGGCCTCCTAAATCTAAGCAAGGCTGCCCAAGAAGGACTGGAGCGAGCCAAGCAGTTTACTTTGGAAGTACCGACTATCCGAACGAGGCAGGTAGCGCCTGTTGGTTTTGCCAATATACAAGGGTTCTCTACAATTGAGAAAACAACCGTGAAATTGGGAGATACAGGTCTAGGAAAGAGCCTGGACAATCTGGCTTCTAAAGCGAAACATGTAGAAAACACCCGACTGGATAGACTCCGTTCAAGAAATGCTCTATACGTAACTAAAGATGAGTGGGTAAAGGCGATGAAAGAGGGGGATGTTGTTTTTAACACGGACATCCACAGCATGGCTGAGGTCCTCAAGCAAAGAGGGATCATATCAGAGGTTGATGACGGCACTATTGAGCTGATCAGTAATATGCGTAAAGGGAACTACGGCGAGATGAGTACGGACGAGATCTATCGTCAGCTGGGTTATGAGCGCATCAGTCTGGACATGACCACAGAAATCGACGGAGCCACCCATCATGGGATTGATGGTGTCTACCACAACCCTAATGGTCACCCACCTTATATCATTGCAGAGGCTAAGTATGGCAGTGCTCGCTTAAGTTACTTGAAGAATCCGGAAATCAAGCAGATGAGCCGTGAGTGGATAGGGGATCGCTTGGAAGATGCGGTAGGAGCTAGAAATTTTGAAAAAATTGATGAAGCAATGAAGCGCGGAGATGTAGGTTATCAGTTAGTGAAGGTTAGGAAGAATGGCGACATTATGATAAATAATCTCGATAAGAAGGCGAATATTATCCGCCCATAGACAAGGAGTTAATACATGATAAGAGATAGAATCAAAACAGAGGAATATTTCCAAGAAGCATTTGAATGGTATTCGGGTTCATTACAACGGAAGATAGAACAATTTCCTGATATAAATCCAGAGTATTACGAGCATCATTTTAGATCCATGGTCATTAACTATGAAAGTCTATTAAAGGTTGGCTACTCTCTAGGGAAGGATGTTCAGGAACTCTTTCCTTATTATCAAGGGATTCTCTCCAATTTAAAAGAAGTCGCCTCCGAG
Organism: Streptococcus oralis; assembly: GCF_003943825.1. GTDB lineage: Bacteria > Bacillota > Bacilli > Lactobacillales > Streptococcaceae > Streptococcus > Streptococcus oralis_CD. The sequence goes on along the minus strand of NZ_RJNJ01000008.1, from coordinate 5,144 downwards.
GGAGTTCCCTTTTATCGTGCAGTTGATGTCTTTTCCTTGGGAGTTCTCTATAGTGAGCGCAAGGAAGAGTTTCTAGATGATTTAAAGGCTATTTATGAGCAGATGGACCACACAGATGGCTTGATTGAATACTACATGGTCTATCTATTCCATGACAAGATAGTTCCTTTTCATTCGATTTTAGAGTATCAAAATATGATTGAGGACACTTACGAAAGTGTAGCCAAGGCGCAGGGTTTCTGGTACTATAGCCACTCAGATGCCCCATGGTATAACAACCATACCAAAGATACCTATAAAGGCTACTGGAGTTTTGACACCGCCGCAACCTGCAAGATCAAAGGAATTTATGACGAGCGCTTGAAAGACTTAGAGTACTTCCCATATGACCTTCTAGTCCAATAAAACTAAGAAAACTGGGTTTCTACCCAGTTTTTGTCGAACATGTAGCCTCCTTTTCTTTATGTTAACACGGACATCCACAGCATGGCTGAGGTCCTCAAGTAGATGAGCCGTGAGTGGATAGGCGATCGCTTGGAAGATGCGGTCGGAGAAGAACATTATGACTTAATTAGAAAAGCTTACAAAACTGGTGATGTTCAAGCACAGCTTGTTAAAATCCAAAAGAATGGCAATATTATGATTAATAATTTAGATGCCAAAGCGAATATCATTAAACCATAGTAGAAGGAAGAAGTTATGATAAGAGACAAACATAAAGATCATGCATATTTTGAAAAACGTTTGAATCGTGTACAAAAACGTTTAAGAGAAGATGTCGAGATGACAGATGAAATTTCGGAGAAGTATTTGTTGTTCCATTATCAAGATTTGGTTTTGGATAATGAAGAACTAGTGAAACTTTTCTATTCTATAGGGGCTTCGAAAGAGGAGATTTTCCCCTATTATCAAGGTATTCTGTCTCATCTCAAAGTTATTGCTTCGGAGGGAGTCCCCTTTTATCGTGCAGTTGATGTCTTTGCCCTGGGAGTTCTTTACAGTGAGCGCAAGGAAGAGTTTCTAGATGATTTGAAGGCTATTTATGAGCAGATTGACCACACAGATGGCTTGATTGAATACTACATGGTTTATCTATTCCATGACAAGGTAGTTCCTTTCCATTCGATTCTAGAGTATCAAAATATGATAGAGGACACTTATGAGAGTGTAGCCAAGGCACAGGGTTTCTGGTACTATAGCCACTCAGATGCCCCATGGTATAACAATCATACAAAAGATACCTATAAGGGCTACTGGAGTTTTGACACCGCCGCAACCTGCAAAATCAAAGGAATCTACGACGAACGCTTGAAAGACCTAGAGTACTTCCCATATGACCTTTTAGTCCAAGAAAACTAAGAAAACTGGGTTTCTACCCAGTTTTTGTCAAACATGTAGCCTCCTTTTCTTTTTGTTACACGGACATCCACAGCATGGCTGAGGTCCTCAAGCAGGAGACAATAGTACTGGAACAGTTTCGACCGGATAGTTTTGAAGTGAGATACATAATTGACGGAGTTCCAATTAAGAGTATAATAGAAAATTAGAGGTGAAAAAATGATTTTTGAAGATAAATTATCAGAAATTCAAAAAGATATGATTAGTCTAGCTCTTGAACTAGCAGAAGGCAAAATAGATACTGTCTATATTTACGGTTCCTATGAGAATAATTCCTTATCTTTTAACAGTTTTTTTGCTCAAGATAACAAAGTATATACGATAAATAAACTAGACCAGCTTGGTATAGAAAATTTAACAAAAGATAGAATGTTTCAATATTTAGACATTGGAATAAATGATTTAGAGCGACTTATAACATTATTTCAAGAGGATAAAAAACAAGCCCCAACTCAACTGAAATTGGTATATGATAATGTGAATAAAAAAGCTAAGGCACAGTATTCCTATGATTTATTTTATTCCAACTCAGACACATTAACCTCTTACGATATTTTCATGGAATGGTACAAAGAAATAAAAAATGAAAGAAATACCAACAAAAAAAGGTGATATGTTAGAAATTTATGAAGCCAATGGTAAGTATATTTTAAAGTATCCAACTTTCAATATCACCATGCCAGAGGTTGTTAAAGAAATCCCGAAAGAAGCAGTAGATAGCTATTTAGCAGGAAAACATGATGGTGAAGAATTAATTAATTATGCTAATTTCGGATTTTGGAAATCAAAAATTAGCCAAGAAGATGCTAACATACAATTTTTAAGAGATAATCCAGAATTTCTTCTTATTGATACAGATAGAAAGAGACACTATTTCTCCGAAAAAGAATTTGAAGAATTGTTGAAAAAAGCTCATGAAGTTTCTGATGCAGACGATAAGTAATCATTCTCTATATTAAAGAATATAAGAGACAGAGTTCTTGCTTTGTCTATTACGTATTATAAGAAAATTCTTAGGCAGTAAGCTGAGACCATCAGCCGTTGCACGCTATGAGGCTGCTCTTTTTGATGAGAATGCCCGTCTAGCCTATGGAAGTCAGAAGAACGTGGAGGAAAGCTAACACATTTAGCAGATAATCTCAGTGCTTTTGCGAAAAATCTAGATGGCAGTCTAGATGATGTGATGGAGCTAGGAGGGAAATCTGGCAGTAGGTTTGGTGGTTCGAATACCAAACATTGGTTGGAAGATGCTAGTGAGATCTTGAGAGACGGAAGCCATATGGATGGAAAAGTTCCCAAGCCTAATGTTGTATATGAGGCTGGAGAACACCACTATCTTTACCGTACTGATGAGTTGGGGCGTATTGATCGGGCGTATGCCGAAGATTTACAACTAAAACTCCATAAACTCAGATTACGTCATAACTCCAAGACTCTGGATAAAGAAATTGGGGATCATGCAGGGCATATATTCGGAGATTTATTTGGTGGATCACCCGAGTTGGATAACGTTATTTCACAAGCTAAAGATGTCAATCTGAAAGAATATCGTCGTATCGAACGTAAGTGGGAAGCTGCTTTAAAATCCAAACCACCAAAGAAAATTGAAGTGGATATTAAGATTAATTATGAGGGCTCTTCAATGAGACCGACTAGCTTTGAAGTTAATTATAAGATTGATGGTGAGCAGTTTTCTGAGAAGCTACTTAATATAAATGGGGGAATAAAGAAATGATACAATTTGAAGACAAATTTATGGAAGTACAGTCAAGTATGGTTTCACTTGCGCTGGAGTATGTTCATGGACAGGCAGATAAAATTTTTATTTATGCTATAGCAGATAGTCTGTATAGCTATAACGTGTTTTATCAGATTAATGACTACATCGTTCGTAAACACGAAGTAAATAAATATTTACCTGAAGAATTAAGTGTTGATACAAATTTACAATTAGTCCTGTTAAAAGAAGGCATAAAGGATATAGAAGCAATGATTGAAATCTGTAAAGAGTACAATCGTGAACACCCAACTGAAATGTGGTTGATTTATGATGCTCAGAAAAACAGTCTTGACAGTCGTTATAGCTATGAAGGACGTTATGACAAGGATGAAGAGTTGCTTCCAAATCTAGAGTTTGACAAATGGTTTGAAGAAGTAAAAGAAAATCAGCTATAATATTTTTGATATTGGCACTTAATATTCAGTTAAGTGCCTTTTCACAAAAGACTGGGGTACTGGGCGCGAGCCAAGGATGTTGTATCCAAAGCTATAGAACAGCAGATTTCTTATGGACTAACAGCTGAAAAATTTGTTCCTAGAATACCAGGGAAAATGAATCTTCCCAAAATAAAATAGAGGTTATATATGAAAATATATGATGATATTATTAAAAATTTGATTTCGCTCCCCTTTTTAAAGGAAAGCAGAGAAACTGAAATCCCAATAGAACAGATAAAAAAACTTAAAGATGCGGAAAAAAGTATAAATAGTTTGAAGTGGGGTAATTATTGTTTGGATAAGCGAGGAGATTTAACTTCATATTTATTTAAATTTGAAGATGAAATTTATTCACATTGGAATCAATTAATTGACTCTGCTGATGAACTTGTAATACCTGCTATTAAGAAAGAGTTAAATCATTTAGTTTCTTCAGGGGAACTCACAGACTCTATGCTAACAACAATCGAATTTGATATTTTAGGTTTAGCAGTATACCTTACGATAAAAGCAGAGTGTCCATCTGTTGACTCTGTCTACTATAATGACATATATGAACTTTATCAAGCAGGCTACATTCCTTGCGGTTACACCAAGGGGCACTATAAGGTTTTATAAGGAGAAAACATGAAAGAAAACACTGTAAATGCTATTATCCACAGAGGGATTGAGGCTTATTATTTATTTGTTGAGAAGAAATATGTTGAATTAGCCGCCGATTTTAAATATATTATAGAAACAATTAAACAAGAATAGAGTCATTTTTAAAACAACAAAATTTATCTCAATTTTTTAATGTAGAAAGAGGAATTATATCGGAAGTTGATGACGGAACTATTGAGCTGATCAGTAATATGCGCAAAGGGACCTACGGCGAGATGAGTACGGACGAGATCTATCGTCGACTGGGTTATGAGCGCATCAGTCTGGACATGACCACAGAAATCGACGGAGCCACCCACCATGGAATTGACGGAGTCTACCATAATCCTAACGGCCACCTACCCTATATCATCGCAGAAGCTAAGTATGGTAGTGCTCGCTTAAGTTACTTGAAGAATCCGGAAATCAAGCAGATGAGCCGTGAGTGGATAGGAGATCGCTTGAAAGATGCGGTCGGAGGTAGGAAATATCAAGAAATTAAGCATGCAGTGAAAACTGATAATGTAGGTTATCAGTTAGTGAAGGTTAGGAAGAATGGCGACATTATGATTAATAATTTAGATGCCAAAGCGAATATCATTAAACCATAGTAGAAAGAAGAAGTTATGATAAGAGATAAACATAAAGATCGAGCGTATTTTGAAAAACGTTTGAATCGTATACAAAAACGTTTAAGAGAAGATATCGAGATGACAGATGAAATTTCGGAGAAGTATTTGTTGTTCCATTATCAAGATTTGGTTTTGGATAATGAAGAACTAGTGAAACTTTCCTATTCTATAGGGGCTTCGAAAGAGGAGATTTTCCCCTATTATCGAGGTGTTCTGTCTCATCTCAAAGTTATTGCTTCAGAGGGAGTTCCCTTT